>JAIXXW010000028.1 GCA_027490555.1 Comamonadaceae bacterium
CAAGGAAATCCGTTCGCTGGGCCTTGACATCGAGCTCGAGCGTTCTTAATTCACAGGCAAAGGATTCAAACCATGAAATCACTACTCGACCTGTTCAAGCAGTTCACGCCCGATGACCACTTCGATGCGATCCGCATCGGCCTGGCCTCGCCCGAGAAGATCCGTTCTTGGTCTTTCGGTGAAGTGAAAAAGCCAGAAACCATCAACTACCGCACCTTCAAGCCCGAGCGCGACGGTCTGTTCTGTGCCAAGATTTTTGGCCCGATCAAGGACTACGAGTGCTTGTGCGGCAAATACAAGCGCCTCAAGCACCGCGGAGTCATCTGCGAAAAGTGCGGCGTGGAAGTGACGCAGACCAAAGTGCGTCGCGAGCGCATGGGCCACATCGATCTGGCCGCGCCTTGCGCCCACATTTGGTTCCTCAAGTCGCTGCCATCGCGTCTGGGCCTGGTGCTCGACATGACGCTGCGCGACATCGAGCGCGTGCTCTACTTCGAAGCCTATGTGGTGACCGATCCCGGCATGACCCCGCTGAAGAAATTCAGCATCATGTCCGAGGACGACTACGACGCCAAGGTCAAGGAATACGGCGACGAATTCACCGCCAAGATGGGCGCCGAGGGCATCAAGGAATTGCTGCAGGGCATCGACATCGAGAGCGAAATCGAGCGCCTGCGCGGTGACTTGACCGGCTCCGAGCTCAAGGTCAAGAAAAACTCCAAGCGCCTCAAGGTGCTGGAAGCCTTCAAGAAGTCGGGCATCAAGCCCGAGTGGATGGTGCTCGAAGTGCTGCCTGTGCTGCCACCGGACCTGCGTCCCCTGGTCCCGCTCGATGGTGGCCGCTTTGCGACCTCCGACCTGAACGACCTGTACCGCCGCGTCATCAACCGCAACAGCCGTCTGCGCCGTCTGCTGGAACTCAAGGCGCCCGAGATCATCGCGCGCAATGAAAAGCGCATGCTGCAAGAAGCCGTGGACAGCCTGTTGGACAATGGCCGCCGTGGCAAGGCCATGACCGGTGCCAACAAGCGCGCCCTCAAGTCGCTCGCCGACATGATCAAGGGCAAGAGCGGCCGCTTCCGTCAGAACCTGCTGGGCAAGCGCGTGGACTACTCCGGTCGTTCCGTCATCACCGTGGGCCCGACGCTCAAGCTGCACCAGTGCGGCCTGCCCAAGCTGATGGCCATCGAACTGTTCAAGCCGTTCATCTTTGCCCGCCTCGAAGCCATGGGCATCGCCACCACCATCAAGGCGGCCAAGAAGGAAGTCGAAGCCGGTACACCGGTGGTCTGGGACATCCTGGAAGAGGTCATCAAAGAGCACCCCGTGATGCTCAACCGTGCCCCCACGCTGCACCGTTTGGGCATCCAGGCCTTTGAGCCTTTGCTGATCGAAGGCAAGGCCATCCAGCTGCATCCTCTGGTCTGCGCTGCCTTCAACGCCGACTTTGACGGTGACCAGATGGCCGTGCACGTGCCGCTGTCGGTTGAAGCGCAGATGGAAGCACGCACCTTGATGCTGGCCTCCAACAACATCCTGTTCCCCGCTTCGGGCGAACCCTCCATCGTGCCCTCGCAGGACGTGGTGCTGGGTTTGTACTACGCCACGCGTGATCGCATCAACGCCAAGGGCGAAGGCCTGATCTTTGCCGACATCGGCGAGGTGCAGCGTGCCCTGGACGCTGGCGCGGTGGAGTTGACCGCCAAGATCAATGTGCGCATGACCGAGTGGACCAAGGACAAGGCCACGGGCGAATTCCACCCGTCCGTGTCGATGGTGGAAACCACCGTAGGCCGTGCCCTGTTGTCCGAGATCCTGCCCAAGGGCTTGCCCTTCAGCAACCTGAACAAGGCGCTCAAGAAGAAGGAAATCTCCAAGCTCATCAACACCTCCTTCCGCAAGTGCGGACTGAAAGAGACCGTGGTGTTTGCCGACAAGCTGTTGCAAAACGGCTTCCGTCTGGCCACCCGTGCGGGCATCTCGATCGGCATTGACGACATGCTGGTGCCGCCCGAAAAGGCCTCCATCATCGAAGCCGCCGAAAAGGAAGTCAAAGACATCGAGCAGCAATACGTCTCGGGCCTGGTGACCGCTGGCGAGCGCTACAACAAGGTGGTGGACATCTGGGGCAAGGCCGGTGACGTTGTCTCCAAGGTGATGATGGACCAGCTGCGCAAGGAAAAGACCATCGATCGCCATGGCAAGGAAGTGGATCAGGAGTCCTTCAACTCCATCTACATGATGGCCGACTCCGGCGCGCGGGGTTCTGCCGCCCAGATCCGCCAGCTGGCCGGCATGCGCGGCCTGATGGCCAAGCCTGACGGCTCCATCATCGAGACCCCCATCACGGCCAACTTCCGTGAAGGTCTGAACGTGTTGCAGTACTTCATCTCCACGCACGGCGCCCGCAAGGGTCTGGCCGACACGGCTTTGAAGACCGCCAACTCGGGTTACCTGACCCGCCGTCTGGTGGATGTGACCCAGGACCTGGTCGTCACCGAAGAAGATTGCGGCACCGCCGATGGCTCGCTGATGCGCGCCATCGTCGAAGGCGGTGAGGTGATCGAATCGCTGCGCGAACGCATCTTGGGCCGCACCGTGGCCGAAGATGTGCTGCACCCCGAAAGCCGTGCGGTGCTGGCGCCCGCCGGTGTCATGCTCGAGGAAGACCTGATCGACGAACTCGAAGCCGCAGGCGTGGACGAAGTCAAGGTGCGCACCGCGCTGACCTGTGAAACCCGCTTTGGCCTGTGCGCCAAGTGCTATGGCCGCGATCTGGGCCGTGGCGGTCTGGTCAACAACGGCGAAGCCGTGGGCGTGATCGCTGCGCAGTCGATCGGCGAGCCCGGCACCCAGCTGACCATGCGGACTTTCCACATCGGTGGTGCGGCCTCGCGCGCCGCTGTGGCCTCCAGCGTGGAAGCCAAGTCCAATGGCAGCATCGGTTTCAACGCCACCATGCGTTATGTGACCAACAGCAAGGGCGAGTTGGTGGTGATTTCCCGCTCTGGCGAAATCATCATCAGCGAGCATGGCCGTGAGCGTGAGCGCCACAAGGTGCCTTACGGTGCGATCCTGTCGGTCAAAGCCGACCAGGCCATCAAAGCCGGCACCGTGCTGGCCAACTGGGACCCATTGACCCGCCCGATCATCACCGAGTACGCCGGTACCGTGAAGTTCGAAAACATCGAGGAAGGCCTCACCGTGGCCAAGCAGGTCGACGAAGTGACCGGTTTGTCCACGCTGGTGGTGATCGACCCCAAGCGCCGCGGTGCCGCCAAGGTGGTGCGCCCCCAGGTCAAGCTGATCGACGCAGCGGGCAAGGAAGTCAAGATTCCTGGCACCGACCATTCGGTGACGATTGGTTTCCAGATCGGCGCGCTGATCCAGGTGCGCGATGGCATGGACGTGGGCCCCGGCGAAGTGCTGGCCCGTATCCCTGTGGAAGGTCAGAAGACCCGGGACATCACCGGCGGTCTGCCCCGCGTGGCCGAATTGTTCGAAGCCCGCACGCCCAAGGACAAGGGCATGCTCGCCGAGATCACCGGTACCGTGTCCTTCGGCAAGGAAACCAAAGGCAAGGTGCGTCTGCAGATCACCGACCCTGAAGGCAAGGTCTGGGATGAGCTGATCCCCAAAGAGAAGAACATCCTGGTGCACGAAGGCCAGGTGGTCAACAAGGGCGAGAGCATTGTGGACGGCCCGGCCGATCCGCAAGACATCCTGCGCCTGTTGGGCATCGAAGAGCTGGCCCGCTACATCGTCGACGAAGTGCAGGACGTTTACCGCCTGCAAGGCGTGAAGATCAACGACAAGCACATCGAAGTGATTGTTCGTCAGATGCTGCGCCGTGTGGTGGTCGAGAATGTGGGCGATTCCACCTACATCGCCGGTGAGCAGGTCGAGCGTTCCGAAATGCTCAACACCAACGACGCCCTGCAGCGCGAAGGCAAGATCCCCGCGACCTTCAGCAACCTGTTGCTGGGCATCACCAAGGCGTCCTTGTCGACCGACTCGTTCATCTCGGCCGCTTCCTTCCAGGAAACGACCCGGGTCCTGACCGAA
Organism: Comamonadaceae bacterium; assembly: GCA_027490555.1. Classification (GTDB taxonomy): domain Bacteria; phylum Pseudomonadota; class Gammaproteobacteria; order Burkholderiales; family Burkholderiaceae_C; genus Limnohabitans_A. Next base: position 4,066 of record JAIXXW010000028.1, read on the forward strand.
GCGGCCATCATGGGCAAGCGCGACGAGCTGCGTGGCTTGAAGGAAAACGTGATCGTCGGCCGTCTGATTCCTGCCGGCACCGGTCTGGCTTACCACCAGGCCCGCAAGGTCAAAGACGCCATGGACGACGCCGAGCGCCGCGCCATTGCCGAAGCCGAAGCGGCGGATCTGGCCAGTGATTCGGCCGAAGACATCGTCACCGACGCTGGCGAAGCCGCCTGAGCCATGAGCGCACCGGCCCCCCGGTGACGCTGAACAGCCCCTGCACCGGCAACGGGTCAGGGGCTGTTTCATTTTGCTGCAGCTATCCTCGCCCCACGCCATGAACACGCCATCCCGCCCCCCCAGGCCCCAAGCCAAGGCTGTCCAGGCCCGCCAGGGCTCGGCTGCGGTCCATCCCTCGCCGGCCTTGTGGCAGCTGCTGCAAGTCAGCGCCCAGCTGGTGCAGGCGGTCCGTGCGGGCCGCTCCCTGACCGCCGAGATCGAGGGTGTGGCCGCGCCATGGCGCCCAGGTGTGCAATCGCTCACTTTCCAGGTCATGCGTCAATTGGGCAGGGCCACCGCCTTACGCGCGCAACTGGCCCGCAAGCCCCCACCACCGGCTGCCGATGCCCTGCTGTGCACCGCCCTGGCATTGTGTTGGCAAGAGGAGGCGGCCCCCTACCCTGTGCACACCCTGGTCAATCAGGCGGTGGAGGCGGCCCGTCGGCAAAAAGCCACCCAGGCCCAAAGCGGCTTCATCAACGCCTGTTTGCGCCGCTTCATGCGCGAGCGTGAAGACCTGGTGGCCATCACCGATGCCGACCCGCAGGCCTTGTGGAACCACCCGCCTTGGTGGGTGGAACGCTTGCAGGCCGAATACCCCGCCGATTGGTCCAGCCTGCTGCGCATGGCGCAGCAGCCCGCGCCCATGACCCTGCGCGTGGACACGCGGCACCACAGCGTCGCCCAGTACCAATCCCAGCTGCAGGCCTTGGGCCTGAGCGCCAAAGCGGTGGGGGCCAACGGGTTGCAGCTGGCCAAGGCCGTGCCCGTGCAGCAGTTGCCCGGTTTTGCCCAGGGCCATGTCTCGGTTCAGGACGCCGCAGCCCAGCTGGCTGCGCCTTTGCTGTTGCAGGGCCGTGAGGCCGGCCGGCCCTGGCGCATCCTGGATGCCTGCGCGGCGCCGGGGGGCAAGACCGGCCATCTGCTGGCGTGCTATCCCCAAGCCCGCGTGCTGGCGCTCGATGTGGACCCCCAGCGTTGCCTGCGGATTGACCAAAACCTGCAACGGTTGGGCGTGCACGCCCAGGTGCGCACCGCCGACGCGGCCAAGCCCGAGAGCTGGTGGGACGGGGCGTTTTTTGATGCGATCTTGCTGGACGCACCCTGCACCGCTTCGGGCATTGTGCGCAGGCATCCGGATGTGCGCTGGCTGCGCCGACCGACCGACAGCGCGCAGCTGGCCAATACCCAAATGCAGCTGCTCACCGCCTTGTGGCCCCTCTTGGCGCCGGGCGGTCGCATGCTGTATTGCACCTGCTCGGTGTTCCGCACCGAGGGCGATGAAACCATCCAAGCGTTTCTTCAGCGCAACACCGGTGCACGATTGCTGCCATCACCGGGGCATTTGGTGCCGGGTCAGGTACCCACAGGTGTCCCTGTCGTGGACAATGTGTTGGGTGAACATGATGGGTTTTATTACGCACTGCTTGAAAAGGACCTGGCTTGAGCTGCTGCGCCGCCTGGTTCGGTGGCTGTGGGTGGGGATGGTCCCGTTTTCGGGGGCATGGGCACAGCAAGCCAGCGTCGAGCTGATCGAGTTGCAAGCGGTGCGCGACAACGGCAGCCTGTCGCTCAATGCCCAGCTGGCGCTGGATCTGGGCCCGGTGCTCGAAGATGCCCTGGTCAAGGGCCTGGCCCTGCACTTCGTGGCCGAAGCCGAGGTTTTGCGTGACCGCTGGTACTGGACCGATGCCAAGATCGCGGCGGCCCATCGCCACTACCGGCTGGCTTTTCAGCCGCTGACGCGGCGTTGGCGCTTGAACGCCTCGAACGAGCCGATTTCCGGCGCTGGGCTGGCCGGCACCATTTCGCAGAGCTTTGAAACCCTGGGTGAAGCCCTGGGCGTCATCCGCAGGCAATCGGCCTGGCGATTGCTCGATTTGCAAACCCTGGGCACGGATGGCCGGCACACCATCCGTTACAACTTCAGGCTGGATGTCTCGCAATTGCCAAGGCCCTTCCAAATTGCTGCCGGCCCCCAGTCGGATTGGAATTTGCAGGTCAGCAAAACCATCCGGCTGAGCCCGGAATCGGTGCGCTGACATGGTCTGGCCCAGGGTCTATCGCGCCAAATTGTCTGGCCTGCCCAAAGGCGCCAGCCGTTGGTTGGTGCTGGTGGGCGCACTCAGCTCCACCTTGATCGGTCTGGGCTTGTTGGTGCTGATGACGCAGGCCACGGGCAAAAGCGAAAACTACAACCAGAACTACGAATGGCTGGTCATCACCAACGCGGTGGTCGCTGGCGGGCTGCTGTTGACGATTCTGTGGGGGGCTGTGCGGCTGTGGCTGCGCTTTCGCCAAGGCCAGTTTGGCGCTCGCTTGCTGGTCAAGCTGGCGGGCATTTTTGCCTTGGTGGGCGCCGCCCCTGGCTTGCTGATTTACGTGGTGTCTTACCAGTTTGTGTCGCGCTCCATCGAAAGCTGGTTTGACGTGAAGGTGGAAACCGCTTTGGTGGCCGGCCTGAACCTGGGCAGGGCCACGCTGGACACGCTCAGCGATGACCTGGAGAAACAAACCAAGGCCGCAGCCGCCAACCTGGCGGAAACGAGCGACATGAACCCCGCTTTGGCGGCCGAGAAAATCCGCACCCAGCTTGGCGCCAGCGAGGTGACCCTCTGGACCATGACGGGCAAAGTGGTGGCCAGTGCCGGACAGAGTCGGTTTCAGCTTCGCAGTGAACGCCCCAGCACGATGCAATTCAGGGAAGCGCGCAAAAACACCAGCCTGACCTGGATCGAGGGCCTGGATGAATCGGCCACCGGCGCAGACCGGGGGCGCATCCAGGTCTTGGTGCTGATCCCCCAATGGAGTCTGGCCCTGGACGAGGACAGGCGCTTTTTGCAAGTGGTGCAAGAACTCCCGCCCACACTGGTCAACAACGCCCTGGAAGTGCAGGCCGCCTACCGTGAGTACCAGGAACGCGCTTTGGCCCGCGATGGTTTGCGGCGCATGTACATCGGCACCCTCACCTTGAGCCTGTTCCTGGCGGTTTTGGGGGCGATTTTGCTGGCGGTGTTGCTGGGCAACCAACTGGCGCGCCCCCTGCTTCTGCTGGCCCACGGCATGCGCCAGGTGGCGGCAGGCGACCTCAGGCCCAAGCTGGCGCTGCAGGGCAAAGACGAATTGGGGGGGCTGACCCGCTCCTTTGCCGACATGACCCAGCAACTGGCCGATGCCCGTGCGCATGTGGAGCGCAGCCTGAGCCAACTGGATCAGGCCAGAAGCAATTTGCAGACGATTCTGGACAACCTCACGGCGGGCGTCATGGTGCTCGACACCGATGGCCGCATCCTGTCGGCCAATCCGGGGGCGACCCGCATCCTGCGCGTGCCGGTGGCCGCGCATGAACAACAGAGCATGATCACCTTGCCGGGGCTGACCGAGTTTGCCCAAGGCGTCGCCGAGCAGTTCTCTGCCTTGGGTGCCGACACCGGCAGCCACGAACTGGACCATTGGCAAAAATCATTCGAGATACACGCATCGGGACAGGGCTTGAGCCAGACCGGGGTCACCTTGCTGGCCCGCGGTGCTGTGCTGCCCGATGGCATGCGTCTGCTGGTGTTTGACGACATCTCGGAAATCGTTTCGGCCGAGCGGTCCCAGGCCTGGGGCGAGGTGGCCAGGCGCCTGGCCCACGAAATCAAAAACCCGCTCACCCCGATCCAGCTTTCGGCCGAACGCCTGCAGCGCCGCTTGATCGGCAAACTCAGCCCCCCAGACGAAGCGGTCCTGGCCAAGTCCGTCCAGACCATCGTCGACCAGGTGGATGCGATGAAGCGCCTGGTCAACGATTTCAGGGATTACGCCCGGCTGCCCACGGCCGAACTCAAACCCTTGCAACTCAATGCGCTGATTGCCGATGTCATGGCCTTGTATGCCACCGAGCAGCACGACGACAGCCCCCGCAGCAAAGTCCAGGCCGACTTCGACCCGGCCTGCCCGGCCATCATGGGCGATGCACAGCAGCTGCGGCAGGTCATTCACAACCTGCTGCAAAACGCCCAGGACGCCTGCGAAGCGCGTACCGATGGCGCCGTGCCAGCCCGAGTCCATGTGCGCACCGAATGGCGGCCGGCGCGCCAGCGCGTGCGCTTCACGGTCACCGATTCGGGGCCAGGCTTTGCGCCCAACATCCTGCAAAGGGCATTTGAGCCTTATGTGACCACCAAGGCCAAAGGCACCGGCTTGGGCTTGGCCGTGGTCAAAAAAATAGCCGACGAACACGCCGCGCGCATCGAGATGGGCAACCTGATCGAGGAGGGCCAAATCACCGGGGCCCAAGTCTCGCTATCATTCGCGGTGGCGCAAGAAGCGCAGGGGCCCCATGGGCCCACTTCATGAACAGAGACAAGACGGGCATATGGCAAATATTTTGGTGGTGGACGACGAGCTGGGCATTCGCGACCTGCTCTCCGAGATCCTGTTTGATGAAGGGCACCAGGTCGAACTTGCCGAAAATGCAGCCCAGGCCAGAGAAGCCCGGCAATCCATGCGCCCCGACCTGGTCTTGCTGGACATTTGGATGCCCGACACCGACGGTGTCAGCCTGCTCAAGGAATGGGCCGCCTCTGGTTTGCTGACCATGCCCGTGATCATGATGAGCGGCCATGCCACCATCGACACTGCCGTGGAAGCCGTCAAAATCGGTGCCCAGGCCTTTCTTGAAAAACCCATCACCTTGCAAAAACTGCTCAAGGCGGTCGAGCAAGGCCTCGCGAAAGACCAGGTGCACCAAGCCATGCTGGCGGCTGCGCCACAGCCACCCTCCAGCCTCTTGTCCATGGCGGGTGCCGTGAACAGTGTGAGCGCTGCCACACCCGACGATCTGCAAAGCTTTGAGTTGGATCGCCCTTTGCGCGAGGCGCGTGACGCCTTTGAAAAAGCTTATTTTGAATTCCATCTGGCGCACGAGGGGGGCTCCATGACCCGTGTGGCCGAAAAGACGGGCCTGGAGCGGACCCACCTGTACAGAAAACTCAAGCAACTTGGTGTGGACCTGTCGCGCAGCAAACGCCACAGCTGAAGGACCCCGGTCAACGCGGGAGGCGGTCTTGACTCTGCTACAATTGCAGTCTTCTCGGCCCGGTAGCTCAGTTGGTAGAGCAGCGGATTGAAAATCCGCGTGTCGGCAGTTCGATTCTGCCCCAGGCCACCATATGTAAGGCGTAGCATGTGAAAACGTGCTACGCTTTTCTATTGCACGAGTGTCGCACGTTCTTGCTGCCACTTCTGTGCCAAAAGCTGTGGTTCTTCGCCCACACGCTCCTCCCCCTCTTTTTTGCCTCTTTGTATGTTTGATATACGCATCATCAAACAGGCATTTGTGCGTCTGCAGCAGCGTAAAAAGCCCTACAAGCAGCGTAAAGAACACGCCAAGTCCGCATCGTTAAAGGCTTAGGCGCAAGGGTGCTTGTAGGGCTTGCTGTGCAACCAAGCCCTTCTCAGTGTTTTCCCATGTGCTGGCAGAAATCTGTCGCACGTTTCTGTTTTTGACAATAAACTGTTTGATAGCGAACAAATAGGCATTACTTTGTGAAAGTTGAAGTGGTCATCAAATCTGAGAACTTGGCTCACGTAAGGGGTGGGGAAGTTGTGCTTTACAAGCGAGGCGACAGCAAACGTTGGCAAGCTCGCTTCAAGCTGAAAGATTTGAAGTGGCACAGACTGGCTACCAAGCAGCAAAACTTGCAATACGCAGCACAGACAGCCTGTGAGGCATACGACAGAGCAAGGTTCTTGTTTGATGCCAATGTGCCAATTTCCAGCAAGCGATTTGACGTGGTGGCAAGGCTCGCCATTGAGGAAATGGAAGGGCAGATAGCCAGTGGAAATGGCAAGAGCGTCTACAACGACTACATCACAGTTATCAAAAAATACCTCATCCCATTTTTTGGCAACTACAACCTCAACAGCATTGGCTATGAGGAACTGCAAAAATTTGGCACATGGCGTGTGAAAACAATGGGGCGCACGCCAGTGCACAGCACCATCACCACACACAACAGCGCAATAAATCGTGTGTTTGACACAGCTGTTGAACGTGGATGGATTGCACAAGCACAAGTGCCCAAGCTAAAAAACAATGGCAAGAAGGGCACAGCACGTGAAGCCTTCAGCCTCAGCGAATACAAGTCGTTAACCAGCTACATGCCACATTGGATTGACAAGGGGCACACAGAAAAAACCAATCAAATGCGTAGGCTGTTGCGCGACTACATCTTAGTGTTGTCCAACACAGGCATTAGGCATGGCACTGAGGCAATGGGGCTGAAGTGGCGCGACATTGAATGGATTACGCAAAAAGATGGCGAACGCTATCTACGATTGACTGTCACAGGAAAAAGGGGCAAGCGTGAGCCCATTGCAAGGCACGCCACTGAAGATTACTTAAAACGCTTGCAAGAGCGTCGCCCTCACTTAGCAAAATATTCCTTTGATGAGTTACTAAAGAAAAAAGTCAATGAAAAGGTGTTTGTGCTGGACGATGGCACAGAGACCAACAGCCTTGCTGGAACTTTTAGAACATTGATGCGAGACAGTGGGTTGGACAAAGACAGAGACGTCAAATTAAGACGCAGCTTGTATTCGCTGCGTCACACCTATGCCCATTTTTCAATACTCAATGAAACTATGGACATTTACACCCTTGCACGACAAATGGGAACAAGCGTAAAAATGATTGAGCAGCACTATGGGCATCTGCAGCCATCACAAAAAGCTGATGTCATTGCTGGCAAGCGTATGGGTTCAAAAAAGAAAACAGTGGGACAAGCTGTTGTGGTTGAAAAGCAAAAACTGGAGTTGGTGAAATAAGATGCAAGTATTGATAAATTACCAGCAAATCTTAATCACAATGGGGATTTCATATGGTATACCTGCAGCAATTTATATTTTAATTATCAATAAAAAATACGAAGCAAGAATAGATAAAAAAAGCAAGGTAATTAAATTTTCTTGGCTGATTGCACTTATTATTTTTGCAGTGGCGCTTACACCAATCACAAGAGAAATATTATATCCATCATCAAATTCTGCTGTATCACACAATGAAATTTTCAAAGGTATTTTGATTGTTTTTCCTGGCTTGCTAATACTTATATTGGGATACTTGGTTGGCTTTTTTATGCCAGAAGGAAGCTCAGAAGATAGAAATAAAAATGTAAAAGCTGAAGCTGAATTTTTTGAACAAGATAAAATTACAAAGTCAATTGATGAAAGCGAAAAATCATCATTAAAAGGTTTGGCTGTTGCTGTTCAAGGTTTTAAAGATGGTTGGAAGGAGGGAATGGATGAATCAAAATATGCTTCAAAAAATATAAGTCCTGCCAGGTTTGTTAACTTAAAAGGTGAGAGAAATGAAAAAATACCACGCACACTATCTGATTATTTGTGGCAATCGATTTTTTCAGTCTTAATTTCATTGGCATTTGGTTTTATTGCTTATGAGGCAGTGATAAAGCATTACGAAAAAGAAAATTCAATAATTACTTTACTTGGTATTTTTTTTGGTTCGATTGGTTTTTTAATTTTTATTGGTCTTGCATTGATTTACGTTTTTCGTTTTTTTCAAGTTGTAAACGAACGTGGAATCAGATGGAAGGACTTTATTTTGGAAGGACAGCTTCTGGCTGTTGTTCTTTTTATTGGACTTTTAGCTATAGCTAAAAATTATTTGAGCAACTGACTTTGACCAAAAGTTAACAAATCCTCTAATGAGGAAATTGGAGTTAGTGAAATGACAAACAAGCAAACCCTTGTCAAAGAGTTGGACGAAATTGTTGAACTCACAACCAAGCAAAACTACCACTACGTGCGTGGGCGAAAGTATTTGTACGAGGGCTTTGCTGCTGTTTATCTTTGGTGGCTTAAGGCAAAGGCTGCCAACTGTTTGCTGTTGTTAGCTTCTTTGACAATGTAGCCAAACCACTTTGATGGACTAGCTGGGTATTCGTTCTTTTCAGTCAAGAAAACATCATTGCTTTGCTTGGCTTTGACATGCCATGCATGTCTAAACAATATTTCTATTTGTGTTGAGTTCATGTGTTTGGGAATATTTCCCAAACTTATATTGAAGTGAATAGTTTGCTGTGGGTCTGTTGTTTCATGTATGTTTTCAATTGTGACTAAAGATAGTGGGCGATAGATGTGTGGCTTACGAACTACTAAATTGGATTGATTTGGATAAAGTAATTTTGAGAACACATTCAAAGCGTAGCGCAGACTATTTTTGGCATCTGTTGCCATAGCTTCAATTTGATGTTTTGAGTGACGACAAGGTCTAAATTTGGTATGTGCTACCAAATTTTGAGTGACCATGCTGTCATGTTGATTGAAGAAGTCGCTTATATCTTTAGCTGTGTAGTTCATGCATTTATTTATGCTGAACCAAAGGAAATATTACAAAATCAAAGCTCTTTTTGGCTAAATTGGTGCAATTTAGGTTGTCCAGTTTGAAGTCTGAAAATAAAGTTAATGCACTCGTTCAACAAATAGGAGTCCAAAATGAGTGCATTAAATGGTTTGAAATTTGTCAGCGCCAAACGTCCCCAAAGTGCGACACCAATCGTGCAACGTCGCAACAAGCTCAGCAACCAACTTTTTGAGCAAATTGAGTTGGCTCGCAACATGGGTGAAGGCAAGCTTTACGCACCTGTTCGTGTGCGTAGTGTCAAAGACAAGCACACAGGCGAACGCAAGTTGGTGGAAGCCATCAAGCGTGTCAAGCAATGGTGGTTCATTGCAGAAAATGGACGTGTGTGTTTGCAAGTGCGATATGGCACACGAGTGCTGGAGCTGGCAAAGGGCAAGAACAGCATTGAAGTGGGCACAGTGGCTGAATTGCTGCCAGTGCTGGAAACAGTCAAAAAGTGCGTTGAAACTGGCGAGCTAGATGCCCAAATTGATTCTGCTAGCGCAGCTGTCAGAGCTCGCTTTGAGAAGTGAAAAAAGGAGTGAGCTAAATTTGCTCACTTCTTTTCGCGAATAAATTTCCTTCTCATTTTTTCAATAGCATTGATATTTGATCTTAGATTCAAAACTGACTTTTTATTGAAATCAGCAAGTCGCCACATTGCTTGATGTAAAAACTCATTGCGCTCATGTCCACACGCTAAAAGTGAGTCTTGTAGTGTTAAATCTATCACTTCAAGTTCCAGTAGTTTTTTCACTGATTTCTCATAAGGAATTCTGTTTTTGATAATCTTTTTATCAGGTGCACCATTAACAATCTCATCGCACTGAATTCTTGCTGCTAGAACTCTGTCTTCTAATATGGAAAAAGCAATGACGTGTGCAGCTAAGAATTCATTATTCTCAACATACTCATTTAATTTCGAATAAGCTGTTTTAAAAACAAGATATTTTTTTGCTGGGGGCAGGTTGTTGTCGTTTTCAGAACGTGGCATGGCAAATAAAGATTGATAAAAGTTAAATGATGATTAAGACTTTTGACAAAGGTATTGAACAGCAGAGTAAAAGGTGTCAGTGGGAGCAGGTATGTCCCAATCGGAAATTCCAAGATTTAAATCTTTGCCATCTTTATCTGTTGTTTTAATAAATTTTAAGCTTCGATATCGACAATTTACTTCCACAAGAATTTCGGAAAGTCTTTCGAGGGGGATTTTACTATCCGCATCTGAATCTGGCATATTTAACCATGCTTGTTTGTTGGTATCATTTACTTGAGTAATTGAAGATTTATAGAGTCCTAGACTAACTGCAGTTTTTTCAAGTCGCACTAAGTCTTCTGTGCTTTGCTCTTTAACCTCGCTCTTCTCAAATTTTTGACAGCCAGTTAAAGTTGCAGCAATAAAAAAAATAGAAAAAGATAGGCTGTGCGTTGATGATGGCATAGACATTGTTTTCTGCTAAATATTGATATGAAGATAGCAGAACTCACATCGCTGGTAAAGCCAATGACACCAGAGCAAGCCAGAGTCAAAGCCATGCAGCAAGGCATAGCAAGGCAAAGGGAAGCGTTGGCTAGAGAGCGTGAGCGCCAGCAAAACGCAAAACATGCTGAAAAGATGAACAAGCTTCGCGCACAGTCTTTGGGCTAACCAATGCGAAGCTGTGAATTCGTCAGAGGGTTACATGATTTCGTTGTCACTCTGCGATTGAGTGTTGGCAGCAACATGATGACAGTCTCAACAATTGTCACTGCCCAATCTCATGTGAAGGCGCAGTTGCTTGTGCACAGTCTCTTTGGCAAGGGTGCGTTGCAGAGCATCAAGCAGTTACCAAGCTAGGCTGGTTTTTGCTTGCTTGTATGTTTGGTGTAGTTAAGGGTAAAATTTCCAAACCCCAAAAACGTGTCACGAAATTCTGTGGTTTTGGCGTAGCACGGTCTGTAGCACGTTACACGTTTTCGGGCTGCAACCCGCATAAATGCTAGACATTTGACGAGCACAGCATTTGAAAATCCGCGTGTCGGCAGTTCGATTCTGCCCCAGGCCACCATATGTAAGGCGTAGCATGTGAAAACGTGCTACGCTTTTTATTGCACGAGTGTCGCACGTTCTTGCTGCCACTTTTGTGCCAAAAGTTGTGGTTCCTCACCAGTGTATTGACCCAGCGGAAACTGCACAGGTCAGGCTGCTAATGCGTAGGCCTCAGCAGGTGTTTTCATACCCAACGCCTGGTGCGGACGCTGGTGGTTGTAAAAGCCAATCCAGTCACCAATGACCCGGCTGGCGTGTTGCAGACTCTCAAAGCGGTGGCGATGTGCGCACTGCTCCTTGAGTGTCCTGATCACCCGCTCGACCATCCCGTTTTGCTCCGGGCTGTAGGGCGTGATGAACTCCTGTTGCAGTCCGTAGCTTTTGACCAGGGCCGTGTAGCTGCGGCTGGTGAACACCATGCCATTGTCCGAACGAAGCAGAAACGGTTTGGTTACCCGGCCCAGGCTCCCGTAGCGAGCGATCAAAGCCTGTTCCAACGCGGCCTCAGCCGTTTTGGAACGCCCACTGCGGCTCAGCTGCCAGCCCAGCAGTTCCCGCGTGTGGGAATCAATCACCAGTGCCAGGTGCGACCAGCCATTCTTGCCAGCCCAAACCCGGCACAGATCGGTTGCCCAGCGCTCGTCCGGTGCCTTGGCCACAGACGGCAGCGCCTGGATGCGAGGCCTTAAGCCCACTGGGCGCTTGCGTACCTGCCAGACCATGAGTTGGAAGACCCGCTGCACCGTGTTCTTGTTGAAGTCCAACAGGTGCGCCACCGTGCGGTAGCCAAACGACGGGTTCTCTTCGATCATGGCCTTGATGGGCTTGACAAACTGCTCCTGCAGCTTGGGTTGCCCTTTGGTCTCACGGTAGTACACCGTGCGACGGGCCACTCCAAACCACTGGCACAGCTTGACCAGACTGACCTCGATGCCGTCTTCTCTCAATCCCTGCTGAAGGCCCAGGATCATTTCTCGTCCTCGTTGCCCAGCAGGGAGGCCAGCTTTTTTCTGGCACGTAACTCCAACATGGCTTCGCCGTATGCCGACTGCAAATCAGCCAGTTGGCGCTCGTACTGTTCCTTGATATCCAGGGGCTTGGCCCGCAGGGCGTTCTCCATGCCCTTCTTGGCCTCGTCGACCCATTCCTCGATCTCCGAGGGCGGCAGATCAAACGACCGGCTGGCCTCTGCCACCGTCGTTTTGCCTTGAATGATCTCCATGACCAAGGCCGCTTTACGCTTGGCCGTCCAGCGTTTGATATCGTCTTCCATCAGTGTGCTCATCTGTGTTTCCTTTAAAGATAACACCTGAGCAGTTTTTCACTGGGTCAATACACGGTTGAGCAGCCCACCGATACCGCAGCAAGCCGAGACATCGCTGCAGCTCAGTCAGGTGCCACTGGCCAACACGGCGCGCTATGACGGTCTGCGCTCTAGTGTGGAGGTAATCTATGACTGAGCACAGGCCAACGCATCGGGACATTCAAGCCGAACTCAAAAGTCTCAGGCTCAGCGGCATGGCCATGGCTTGGGCGGATCTGGTGGAGCAAGGCGGCAGTGCAGAGCTGGGGGCCTCTCGTTGGCTGATCGAGCACTTGCTGCAAGCCAAAGCAGTCAATCGCCACATGAGATCGATTGCGCATCAAACCAAAGCGGCCCGCATCCCTGTGCACCGGGATTTGGCGGGCTTCAACTTTGAAGCGTCACAAGTGGACCGGGCATTGGTTCACAAACTGGCCGATCTGTCGTTCATGCAGGATGCGCAGAACGTAGTGCTCATTGGGGGGCCGGGGACGGGCAAGACGCACCTGGCCACGGCGCTGGGCATCTCGGGGCTGACGCAACACGGCAAAAAGGTCAGGTTCTACTCGACGGTGGACCTGGTCAACGCGCTGGAGCAGGAGAAGGCGTAAGGCAAGGCGGGTCGGCTTGCGCTGAGTTTGTCGCGCAGTCTTATCGGTTCAGGCACAGCTCCAATGAGGCCAGAGGCCGAATCAAAGCGAGGGAGAAGGCAGGAAAAGCGGAGAGAAAGGAGATGCAGGACGACAATTGAACTTATAGTTATCCACAGCCAGCAGACATCAAAGCTGGCTCAAGCCCCTGGTCAAAATTCAATCGGCGCAGGTGGTCAATATTGGATCGGCGTCAACACTTCGTTACACTGGCAGATCAACTCGAATTGAAAACGGTGATATCACAATGCCTAAATGGCCCAAAGACTAGAAATTTTACCGCCTGCAGCACTCAGTGCTGTGCTGTGGGCGAACATTACCCATGCTTTTCATGAAGAGCGATCAATTTTTGTAAATATCAACGGTATTGAGTTGCAGGATCAAGACTGGCAGCACAGTTGTTGGCTGAAGTTTGTTGTTGCGTTTTGTGAATAAATGACTTAATATAAATATAAATAAAATGATTATTTAAAAAATGCTGAAAAATCAGGTGTTCATAATATCATGGGCTGGACAGCATGAAAATGCGTGCTTCATTGCAAAAGAACTCAAATCTTTAGCGATAGATATTTATATTATTTATTCTGATCCTGATCCCAATTTTGAATTGACAGCAAATGTAAATATAATTCGACGGGATGATAAATTATATGCAGGAGACAAAATACAAGCGTGTATAGATGCGTTCAGTGGTGAACATCTTTTTATAATATGCGCAGACTGCACTTGTGACGATTGGGCTGCCGCTATAAAAAATGGAGTTATCACCTTTGAAAATAATAATGAAATTTGGATTTGGGCGCCAAATATAAATTATTCTGGATATGATCTTGAGCGGACAGAGATCATGAGCTTGCCATCAATAGATATGATCGCAGTTGCACACACCGATACAATAGTTTTTGGATGGAAATCACCGGTTGTGGAAAGAATAAAAAAGTCTAGATTAAAAGAAAATATTTATGGATGGGGTATTGGATGGATGGCAGTGGCCTTTACTTACTCTCACAGAAAATGGGTAGTTGTTGAGCCGAGAATAAAAGTTAGTCATCCTAAATCAAGGGGTTATGAATCGCATGCAGCATCATTGCAAAGAGATCGTTTCTTGATGCAGCTTGATTTAAATGAAAAGTTAATGTGTAATCTGCTAAGTTCCAAAATGATGTTGCACGATTTTTATAAAAACCGAAAAAACCATAAATCATAATCATGTCCGATTGTTGATTGGCCCAATGTGATCTTGAATATTTAACAATCTATCACTAAACTGTATAATATGTGTCGGCAGAATGCGAATTTATTTTCTAGGTTGTATTGTCGAAAGTGTGACTGTTATAAAGTGGCTGCTGATTGCGAATTCTCATAGATTGTTCTGTGATGAAAATTAATAATATGCAAATAAAAAGCAAAAATCATGCTTAAACCTCTTGAGTGAAAAATATATAAAATCAATTAATTTTAAATTATGCCCTATTTAATTCAAATAAAGCTGAGTTTTCTTTTGGTAATATTATTTTTCTGATTGAGTGAGGATCTTCACCTGGGTCATAATGCGTTGGGTATTAAATATAAGAGTATAAGTAAAAATATATTGAACCGGCATTATTAAAAATTCATATTCTTGCAGGAAATTAAAATCTTTCAGATTTTGATTTATAATATAAATTAAAATATCAATATAAGATCGCCCGCAAATAAATTAAAATAATCATAGAAATTATAGTTTTGGCGGTAAAAGTATGATGCAGTTTCACGGAGATCTTGTGGTTGAAAAGCGGTTTCCGTAGCATCTGAGTGATGTAGAATCACATTGACTGTGGCGAAGATAAGTCTTTCAGTGACAAACCAGACTTTGGAATATTAAATTTATTGAATAAAATAGTATATGATTAGCAATATAAATAATAATTATGCGAGTATATTTCAGGTGCGCGGGAAGCAACACGCGGAGGCATTTCATAGGTTTCCTATGGCCGTTGAAGAGGAGTGCGCATCAGTACTCTCATATGCCAACATACGACCGGGTGATGCGGTACTCGATGTCCCATCGGCAAGCGGATTTTTGAGGCGTCATCTAAAGACTTCAGATGTAAAGTACACAGCGGTGGATCCAAGTCCGATAATGCATGAACTATGCAAGGTCGAAATTGATGATTGCCACTGCAGTCCGATGAATAAATTACCGTTTACTTCTGGCATTTTTGATGTTGTTATATCTCTTGCTGGACTACACCATGAAGATGATCTCTTCGGATCATTTTTTGAAGTGAACCGAGTTTTGACAAGAAATGGAAAATTTGTAATTGCGGAAATTGAAGAGAATTCAGGGCCGGCGATATTTTTAAATAATTTTGTCCACAAACAATCCAGCTTTGGGCATCAAGGTGATTTTTTTTCGGAACACTACAGATCAACACTTTCGAAAGCTGGATTTAACATAATCAAAGAGCGCATAGCCGCATATCATTGGAACTTTGCTTCAATAGAAGACATGACGACCTGCATCTCATTGATGTTTGGTATTGACCGAGCCTCGCCTTCGATGATTCTGGCTGCTGTTGAGGATACATTAGGGATAGACAATGGTCCAAATGGTGAAATCTGCATGCGCTGGTGCTTGCGCCAAGTCTTGTGTATCCCGCGAGAACTCGAAGAGCTAGGTGTCAAATGAAACATTCACTGGCGTATCGATATGGATTATCTGTTCCAACAATAGATTTGAAACTAAGCCTAGAAATACCAGATCTTAAAAATCTAAATGCAATAGATAATTTTCTCGTTGAATATTTGCAAGTCCCTGCTGATGATTTAAAAATGCAAAAGCAGTCGGACAACAAACAATCATCAGCTTGGAAATATGTGATGCGTTTGCTTCACGCCAATTCAGCATTGCTCCGTATTGGCCATCTTCCGGTATTCTTTTGTGGAAAGATTATTGCTATAGAAAAAAATACCATCGATTCAAATAAATGGAGCGTAAATATAACAGCATCATATATAGATGATATACCAATAAATCATCTTGTATCCACAATTAAGGTCTCTGCTCACATCATCCAAAAAGTTAATTCTGCAAATGATATTGAATACGATCATTTTGATAAATTAATCAAAAATGTCATGCGGCCGTTGCGAATGTTAACTGGATCAGGAATCTCAACTCTTCCCATTCTTCGAGCAGCTCACATGCTTGGTATTCCTGTCCGACATTTGGGTATGGGTCATTATCGATTGGGTTGGGGTGCAAACAGTCGTGTCTTTTCTCGGAGTGCGGTCGATGAGGATACGGCAATTGGCGCTGCTGTCTCAAGCAGAAAGGATCACACGATTAAATTGCTAGTTGCTGCTGGTATTCCGTGCCCAGAACATTTTCTGGTTCATTCGCTGCAAGAAGCTTTAACTGCAGCAGGAAAATTAGAGTACCCTGTCGTTGTAAAACCGGCAGATCGCGAGCGTAGTGAAGGTGTTACTGCAGGGATATCTGATAATAATACTCTTGCATTTGCTTGGAAAGTCGCGCATCAATGGTCTTCAAATATACTCGTTGAATCGCACATTGATGGAAGATGTTATAGGCTGATGGTGGCCAACAGAAAGGTGTTGTATGTTGTGAAAAGGATGCCGCGGAGCATTATTGGTGATGGTGTAAACACAATCAATTATTTGTTGGAACTTGACGCAAAGACTCAATTGTCAAGGCCGTTTTGGATCCGCAAAAAGCAAATAAATGCTGATGAAGAAACCATTTCATCTATTGAACGCCAAGGCTATAAACTTTCGTCTGTTCCTCAACTTGGAGATCACATCTGGTTGCGAAACATTGAGTCCACTGAGTGGGGTGAAACTACTGTTGATGTGACTACGGATGTACATCCTGATAATATAGAGTTGGCTGAACGTGCAGCTCGTGCGTTAGGGCTCAGCAACGCTGGCATCGACTTGATTACTACCGATATAACAAGGCCATGGTGGGAAAGCGGGGGCAAGATAACGGAGGTTAATTTCAGGCCACATTTTGGTGGGACGATTGCTGCGCAACAGAGAATGACAGCTTATCTCGATTCACTCTTGTCGAATCGAGGACGTATTCCAATACATATTTATTATGGTCAAGATGATGCGTATGTAAAAGCGCATCAAAGATTGATGGAAGATCGAGCAGCCGGACGATTTTCTGTTCTGTGCACTAATGAAACAATGCAGGGTCCGCATGCGCGTATAGCATTCGATCTGCCACAAGAAACACCGGTTAAACACAGACTTTATGCAATATGCAGAATTGCCTTGCAGGACGCTCGTGTCGAAACGTTGTTGGTTGTAATTCAGGATGTGGACCTCTTTGACTCAGGCTTTCCATTCGATCGAGTAAATAGTTTGGAGTGTATGAGTTCGAAAAATGTGGATGCTGGCGATCCATCACCACTGCTCGAGAAGCTTCACAAACTTGTCACACTTGCTTAGATGTGTATGACATCCCTTTTAATGGGATGCTCATCGGTTCACAGTAGCAGACCCGTTCTCCGCCAGTGGTCACGATGCGGTCCTTGTTACACGCGCGGTTGGATTTCTCATTTCTATCATTGCCTGTGACCCGAACTGCAGGCTGATGAGACGACAACGTGCAAAACCCCAACCCGCATTTGAAGTGCTTGGTGGAAGTGTTTGAAAGCTCGACGCCACCCACACAGGAATGTGTGCCTTGTTGTATGGCTTAGGACAATTCGCCCCTGCTCAGATGTCCAGCAGCATCCCGTCTTCGACCTGCACCGCCCCACTGCGGGCCAATTCGGCCAGCATCATGTCCAGCCAGTCGTCCATGCCCAGGCCTTGGCCGAAGCGTTGGTGCAGGCTGTGGAGGTAGGGCACGCGGGCGGCCCAGTGGCTGAACTCGGCTTGGGAGATCTGGCCCCACTCCAGCAGTTTGAATTTGAGCAGCACCTTGGCGCCATAGCGGGCGTGGCGTTCGGGGTTTTGTGCAAAGCCCTCGAGCTTGCTGCGGGCCAGGGCCAGGGCGGGCGCCACTTCGGTGAACACGGCCCCATGACCGGGGATGACGGTGGCGGGGTTCAGCTGTTCGATCAGGTCCAGTGTTTGCGCCACTTCGTCAAAAGCGTCCACGCCCTCCAGTTCTGGAAACACCACGCCAAACCCGTTTTGCCACAGGGCGTCGGCCGACATGAGCAGACGGTGGGCGGGGGCAAACAAGATGACCGAATGCGGGTCGTGCCCAGGCGCTGCGTGGACCTGCCAATCGATGTCGCCAAAGCGGTGGGTGCTGCCCGGTTGCAGCAAGCCGTTGAAACGAAAGGCAGGACAGTTCTGGCCGGTCGGCTTGTAGCTCAAGCCGTCTTCTGACCAGTCTTGCACCGCCTGCGCCAGCCCGGGAGGAATCCAGGTGTGCAGCTGCGGGTAATGGTCTTGCAATGCCCGGTTGCCGCCGCAGTGGTCACTGTGCAGGTGGGTGTTGACCAGCAGGTCGAGCGGGCGGTCCTGCAAAGCCTGCTGCACCAGGGCCAGGGTCTGGGCCTGGTGTTTCACATAGCCGCTGTCGACCAAGGTGGTGCCGCCCTGGCCTTGCAGCAGCACGTTGTTGGCCGACAGCCAACCGCGCTCGAACACGGTCACGCCCGGCGGCAACAGGCGGTCGTCGCGGGCACTCACTTGCTGCTGCGCAGATCCCGGCGCAGGATTTTGCCCACATTGGATTTGGGCAGTTCGTCGCGGAATTCGATGTACTTCGGACGCTTGTAGCCGGTCAGGTTCTCGTGGCAGAAACGGGCCACGGCTTCTTCGGTCAGCATCGGGTCATTGCGCACCACGAACACCTTGATGGTCTCGCCTTGCATGGCGTCTGGGATGCCGACGGCGGCACACTCGACCACACCCGGGCAGGTGGAGATGAGGTTTTCCAGCTCGCTGGGGAAGACGTTGAAGCCACTGACGATGATCATGTCCTTCTTGCGGTCCACGATGCGGGTGTAGCCCTCCTCGTCCATGATCCCGATGTCGCCCGTGCGCATGAAGCCATCGGCCGTGAAGGTCCGGGCATTTTCTTCGGGCTGCTTGTAATAGCCGGTCATGACATTGGGGCCTCGGATGCAGATTTCGCCCGAGCTGCCCACGGGCAGGCTGTTGCCCTCGTCGTCCTTGATGGCGATGTCGATGCCCGGCAGGGGCAGGCCGATGTTGCCGCTGAAGGTTTTTTGCGTCACCGGGTTGTTGGTGCCGATGGCGCAGGTTTCGCTCATGCCCCAGCCTTCGATCATGGCGCTGCCGGTGGCTTTTTGCCAGTGGCGTGCCGTGCCCTCGGAAGCGGCCATGCCGCCCGCCTGGGTGAGCTTGAGCGAGGAGAAGTCGATGGACTTGAACATGGGGTGCTGCATCAGCGCGTTGAACAAGGTGTTCACGCCGGGCATCACATGGAATGGGCGCTGTTTGAGCACCTCGATGAACTTGGCAAAGTCGCGCGGGTTGGGCACCAGGGTCAGGAAGGAGCCCTGGCGGATGGCCAGCAGGCACAGCGTCAGCGCGAAGATGTGGTACAGCGGCAAGGCCGCGATGTTGTTCACCTTGCGCAGGTCGGGCACATCGGCCAAGGCGGGCGAGAACCAGCCTTCGGCCTGCAGCATGGCCGCCACCACATTGCGGTGGGTGAGGACCGCGCCTTTGGACAAACCCGTGGTGCCGCCCGTGTACTGCAAAAAGGCGATGTCGTCCATGCTTTGCGCGGTGGGGCGCAGGTTCAGGTTGCGCCCATGGGCAATGGCTTTTTTGAACGATGTGACGGTGCGCCCTTGGCTCAGGGGCAATTCGAAGGGCGGCACCATCTTGGCCAGGTGCCGCACGGCAAAGGTGAGCCAACGGCCGTTGATCGGGCCCAGCAGGTCGCCAATCGAGGCCAGCACCACATGCTGCACGGCGGTGCGCTCGATGACCTCCTGCAAGGTGGCGGCGAAGTTTTCCAGAATGACGATGGCGCTGGCCCCGGAGTCTTTGAGCTGGTGCTCCAGCTCCCGTGGGGTGTACAGCGGATTGACGTTCACGCAGGTGTAGCCGGCCCGCAAGATCGCCGCCATGGTCACCGCAAACTGGGGCAGGTTGGGCAGCATGATGGCTACTCGGCTGCCAGGCTCCAGGCCCTTGTTTTGCAGCCAGGCACCCAGGGCCGAGGACAGGTTGTCGAGCTGCTTGTAGCTCATCCAACGGTTCATGCACACCGAAAAGGGGTTGTCGCCATGGGTGCGAAAGGCCTGCTCCATCAAGTCGGTCAGGCTTTTGTATTGCTCGGTGTCAATGTCGTGGGGCACACCGGGGGGGTAATTTTTGAGCCAGAAACGTTCCATGTACTTCTCTCCTGATAGCCGGGGATTGTCACCAGCTCTGCCGCAGGGGGGTATTGGGCTATTCCCGGGGTCGTTGTGTTCGGGTCTCACAGGCGACAAAACCGGACGCCTGACAGGCGGTCCCGATGCGTGCAAAATTGGTAAAAACCCTGGGTATCCCCATGCGCCGCCCCCCTGTCCCCTTTTTCTTGGCTTGGAGCCGTTTTTTCCGAAGCGGGTGGCGTCGGTGCAGGCGCTGGTGGCAGGGCCTGGTGCCTGTGGGCCCAAAGGCGGACGGCCGGGCCTTGTTCTGGGTGCCCATCCGGACTTTGTCGCCCCGGCACAAGCCACGCATGGTGCGGCATTTGTTGGCCCTGCCCGCACAAGACCGGTATCTGCGCTTTGGCTATGTGGCGACCGACGAGCAAATTGCCCGCTATGTCGGCGGTCTGGACTTTGAACGGGATGAGATTTTGGGCGTGTTCAACCGGCGTTTGGAGCTGGTGGGCATGGCCCATTTGGCCTACACGCTCGACCCGCAATGGGCCAGCTGTGCCGAATTTGGCGTGTCGGTGTCGGCGCACCAGCGTGGCAAGGGCCTGGGGAGCCGGCTGTTTGGGCATGCGGTGGTGCATGCGCGCAACCAGGGGGTGCGCCTGCTGTTCATCCATGCCTTGAGCGAGAACGTGGCCATGCTCAAGATCGCGCGCCAGGCCGGTGCCAGGGTGCAGCGCGATGGCAGCGAGAGTGAGGCGTATCTGGCCTTGCCCCAGGCCACTTTGGACTCCCAGATCAGTGGGCTGGTGCAGGACCAGATGGCCGAGCTCGATTACCAGCTCAAGCTGCAGGCGCAGCAGTTCCGGGCCTGGCTGGACACGGTCCAGGAGATTCGCCAAGGGGTGCGCGACGCACGCGACAGCGGCCGCTGACCCCAAAGGCCCGGTGCGTCATCCGATTCCGCTATCCTTGCCATATCCCCACAACCGCATGTCCTGCAAGCCTTGACCGTGTCCGATCCTTACCCCGCGCGCCCTGCCGAGCGCGAAGACAAGCGGAGTTTTCTGCAAAAACTGGCAGAGTTCATCCACCCCGGCCCCGACTCTGCGGCCGATCTGATCGAGACCCTGGCCGAGGCCGAGGACAACCGGATCATCAACACCGAAAGCCGCCTGATGCTCGAAGGCGTGATCCGGATGGCCGACATGACCGCCGGCGATGTCATGGTGCCGGCCCCCCGCATGGATTTGCTCAACATCGAAGACCCGCTGGACCAGTTGCTCCACCAGGTGATCGACACGGCGCATTCGCGGTTTCCGGTGTTCGAGGGCGAGCGGGAAAACGTGATCGGCATCTTGCTGGCCAAAGACCTGCTCAAGCTGCAACGTGCGCCCGAGTTGAACATCCGCGCCCTGTTGCGGCCTGCGGTGTTTGTGCCCGAAAGCAAGGGCCTGAACGATTTGCTGCGGCAATTTCGCGACAACCGCAACCACCTGGCGATCGTCATCGACGAATACGGTCGCACGGCAGGCCTCATCACCATCGAGGATGTGCTGGAGCAAATCGTGGGCGAGATCGAAGACGAGTTCGACATCGACGACGATGCCGGGGACATTTTTGGTCTGCCCGACCGCAGCTTCCGGGTCAGTGGGGACACCGCCCTGGCGCGTGTGAACGAGGCCTTTGGTGTGGACTTGAGGCAGGCCTTGGACAACGACGACCATGACTTTGACACCCTGGGCGGATTGATCGCCCATGAAATGGGCCATGTGCCCCACCGTGGCGAGGCCCATGAGTTGGCGGGCTTGCGTTTTGTGGTGCTGCACACCCGGGCTGGGGTGGTGCGCTGGTTCAAAGTGTCCCCGGTGACGCCTGGGCCGTCTGAATGAACGGGTGGCGCTCGCGCCCAAAAGGCATGCACCTCGCATGGGCAGCCCTGGCCGGTGCCGCGCAGGCCGCTGCCATCGCCTGGCCTGGCAGTGGGCAAGCCCTGGGCTGGCTGCAGGTGCTGAGCCTGATCTGCCTGGCGGCGGGCTTGGCCCGGCTGCTGGCTGGGCCCCCGGTCCAGGGGGGTGGGGCGGGTCCCGTCCAGCGGGCGGCCTGGTTGGGTGGGGTGTTTGCCACGGCCTGGCTGGCCGGCAGTTTTTGGTGGCTGTATGTGTCCATGCACCATGTGGGCGGTCTGCCTTCGGTTTTGGCCATCGTGGCCGTGCTGGCGCTGGCATCGGCGCTGGCGCTGTACTACGCCGC
>JAIXXW010000273.1 GCA_027490555.1 Comamonadaceae bacterium
ACGCTTTGGGCGTTTCGGCCAACCAAGGCAACCGGGTCTTCAATGTCAGCGTGAACGATGTGGCCGGCAACAGTGGCAGTGCCACGGCGACGGTTCAGGTCGATACGGTCGCGCCCACCGCCACCATCACCTACAACAGCGGCTCCTCGGGTCCGGTCTTCAACGACCAGTCTGTCACTCTCTTGGTCTCACTCAGTGAGAAGGTCCTGTACGACGCGTCGGCGGCCAACGTGAACGCCTTGCCCGCCGGCCTGGGCCTGGCCGACTTCTCCTTTCCCAATGGCGCTATTTCCAATCTGGCCCCGGTGCTCAGCTCGGGGGATGCTGCCACGGGTTACACCCAGTACACGTTGAACTACACAGCGGGATCGGGGGCGGTGACCAACCGCTCGGTGACCCTCAATGCCGGTGGTGTTGCCGACGTGGCAGGCAACACCAACGGCAGTGCCGCCAGCATCGCACTCATCACCAGCGAGGGCACCTTGCCCTTCCAAAACTTCAACGCTGTGGTGCCCCAGTCGGTGCTGACGGCCTATGCCTCGACAGCACCCAGCACAGGCGCTACGGTGTTCCGTTCCAATTTGGACACCTCAGACACCGATACAGAACAGCAAATAGCAGTGGGCTCCAACAACGGTTACTGGACACGTGTGACAGGTTCGCAGTTGTCAGCTGGCCAGTCTTACCAGGCCTTCAGCACTTCCTTTTCTTTTGGGTACATCAGTGGATCGGGTGGATCCCCCAGCAACGATGGCATCGCCTTCTCGCTGGGCAACTTCGGCACCAACGGCACTTCGGCCTTTGGGGTATCCGGGGCAGGCAACCAAAATGGTTGGCAGTTGGAGTCGGGCTATGTCACCGGCCTGAGCATTCGCTTTGCCACCTACCAGGGCATGTCGACCACAGGGAACCCCGGCAGAATTGCACTGGCGGTCAATGGCGCGGTGGTGGCCATCTCTGATGGGGTCATGGAGACCACCAACAACTATGCCGGCAAGTACACCGCATCCATCAACATGGACCGCTTTGGCAACTTGTCGGTCACGACCGTCAGTTCCGACGGCACGCCGGTGACCGCCACCTTGACCTACAAGCTGAGCAACTGGTCCACGCTCAACATGACGGGCTGGGATTTTGGCTATGGCGGCCGCAATGGCGCGAACAACGGCACGATGTGGGTTGATGACATTGCCATCAGCACCCACAAGATGGCCTCAGGCTCACCCCTGGCGCTGGACCTCAATGGCGACGGGGTGCGCACCGTGGACGTGTCGCAGGGTGTGCACTTCGACCTGTATGCCAATGGCAGTCCGGTCCAGGCAGGTTGGGTGGACCGCCACGACGGCCTGTTGGCGTTGGACCTCGATGACAATGGACGCATCGACAGCGGCGCCGAGCTGTTTGGCAACCACACGGCGCTCAGCGGCGGCGGCCAGGCGGCCGATGGCTGGGCCGCCTTGGCGCAGCACGATGCCAACCACGACGGCCAGATCGACGCCCAGGACGCAGTGTTCGGGCGGTTGCGGGTGTGGCAGGACGCCAACGGCAACGCCGTCGCCGACGCCGGTGAACTGAGCAGCCTGGCCGAGCGCGGCATCGTGCGCATTAACTTGCACGCCGATGACCAGGCGCTGGCGCAAAACGGCAACGTGCTGCGCAACTTCTCCAGCTACACCACGGCCGACGGCGTGCAGCACCAGATGGTGGACGCCTGGTTCCAGACGCTCACGCAGGACAGCAGCACGCTCTGGACCCCGGCTTCGCTGGCCGAGTTGGTGAACCAAGCCAATGCCGCGCAAACCGTGGAGCTGTCGGGTAACGGCACCGTGGATGTGAAAGACATTCGCCTGAGCGATGTGCAGGCGGCGCCGCAGCAAACGCTGGTGGTCAAGGCCGATGCGGGCGACGTGGTCCGCTTGGAGCAGACGGGCTGGGTGAACACGGGCACCGACACCACGGTAGATGAGAACACCTATGCGCTCTGGAGCCTGGCCGGCGCGCACTTGCTGATCGATCAGCAGGCCCAGGTGCAGCCGGTGCTGTAAAGCCTGCCCCGGCAGGAAGGAGGGGCGTGGGGCCCGGATGCGGCGCCTGCATGCCCAGGCTCCGGGGTCTTGGCAGGCCCCGTCTCAGCCCCTCCGGCCGGCTTGTCCGCACAGCGACTGTCCCTGCCCGGGGGGCATGGCGTTTGCCGGACAATCGGCGCATGTTGGAAATTTTTCGCGTCACCTTCCCGTTTTTTGCCCTGGTCCTGTGCGGCTTCCTGGCCGCACGGCTGCGTTTTTTGCCATTGGAGGCCATTCCGGGTTTGAATGGCTTTGTGCTGTTTTTTGCACTGCCTTGCATGCTGTTCCGTTTCGGTGCCGACACGCCGATCGCGCAGTTGCTCGATGCCGGGGTGTTTTTCACCTACCTGTTGTGCGCCCTGGTGATCGTGGCGCTGAGCATTGCCATCAGTCTGAACCGCCGGGTGCGCTGGAACGACGCGTCCCTGGGGGCTTTGGTGGGTGCCTTTCCCAACACCGGCTTCATGGGGGTGCCCTTGTTAGTGGCCTTGCTGGGGGCGCAGGCGGTCGGCCCCGCGATCGTGACCATCGTGGTGGATCTTGTGATCACGTCCTCTTTGTGTGTGGCCTTGTCGCGCATGGATGCCGCAGGGCAGCACGGCGCGCTGGTGGCGGCACGCAAGGCCTTGGGCGGGGTGTTGCGCAACCCCATGCCCTGGGCCATCAGTGCGGGGGCGGCGTTTTCTTACTGGGATCTGGAACTGATCGGCCCGGTTCAGCAAACCGTGGGTTTGCTGGCGGATGCCGCCTCGCCGGTGGCCTTGTTCACGATCGGGGCGGTCCTGGCGCGTTCGGGCATGTTGGCGCACGAAAGACCCGAGGGGCCCTTGCGCCTGGGCGATTACCTGCCCATCGCCCTGATCAAACTCGTCGTGCACCCGGTGCTGGTCTTGCTGGTGGGCATGGCTGCGATCCAGTGGGGCATGCCGCTGGAGCCCTTTGCCTTGCAGGTCATGGTGCTGGTGGCGGCCTTGCCCAGTGCCAGCAATGTGTCCTTGCTGGCCGAACGTCTGGGCGCAGACAACGGGCGCATCGCCCGCATCATCCTGGTGACCACGGTGGTGGCCTTTGTCACCTTCTCGGGGGCGGTGGATTTCTTCCAGCCCTGAGCAGACCCCGCCTGGCGCAGCTTGGCTGTGCATGGGCAGGTCAGGTCCAGGGTAAACCCCGTAAAATCGCGGGTTCGCGCCCAGGTAGCGCCCACCCAACCCTGGCCAGCTTGCAGCTGGCCTCATGCGTCCATGTTGACCTTTCAGCAAATCATTCTCAAATTGCAGCAGTACTGGGACGCCCAGGGCTGCGCCTTGCTCCAGCCCTACGACATGGAAGTCGGTGCCGG
>JAIXXW010000164.1 GCA_027490555.1 Comamonadaceae bacterium
CCGCACCAGGCCAGGAGGTTGGGCACATCGCCCCACAGCAGGTAGCCCAGCACCAGCGCCACCAACAGGCCGCTGTAGCGGAACGGTCCGATCACGCTCATCTCGCCCAGGCGCATGCTCAGTGTCAGCAGGTGGTAGCCCGCCGCCAGACACAGCGAAGCGGCCAACAACTGCCACAGGTGGGCTGAGCGCATGGTTTGCCAGGGCTCGAACAGGCTCCACAAACCGGCCAACACGGTGACCATGACGGCGGTGGACAAGGTGATCAACAGCGAGGGCACCTGGGCGGGCACCAGGCGCGTCAAAAAATCACGCCCGGCATGCAGCACCGCCGCAAACAGGCAAAGCAAGGCATAGGCATTGAAGCCACCCATGCGCGGCTGCACCACCAGCAGTACCCCGGCAAAGCCCAGCACGATCAGGCCCCAGCGGGCCAGGCTCACCTTTTCTTTCAAAAAGAAGACCGCCATCAGAGTCAGGAACAAGGGGCCGGCCAGGTTGATCGCGGTGGCATTGCCCAGCGGCATGTGGAACACCGCCGTCAGGTAGGTGAAGGAGGCCAGGCTGTCGATCAGGGCGCGTGCCGGCACCGAGCGTGTCAACGTGGTGCGCCAGTGCTGCAACTGGCCCATCCAGCCCGCCAAGGCCAACAGCAGCGCGCTGGTCATCACGCCCCGCACAAAGATCAGCTGCGGCGTGGACAGGTCGGCACTGACCCATTTGACCAGGGCGTCATTCACCACAAAAAAGACCATGGCCCCGGTCATGGTGACGATGCCACGCCGGTTGTGCTGGCTCATGCGGGTGAGGGGTCCAGGAAAGGCAGCACCTGCGCCAGCAGGGCCTCGGGCGCCTCTTCGGCGATGTAGTGGCCGCAGGGCAGGGCCTGGCCCGTGACCTGGCGGGCCAGTTTGTGCCATTCCTGGAGCGGCTCGAAACAGCGCTGCACCACGCCCTGCTCACCCCACAGCACCTGGATCGGCATCTCCAGCCGCCGCCCCTGTGCGATGTCTTCCCGGTCGTGCACCAGGTCGATGCCCGCCGAGGCCCGGTAGTCCTCGCACAGGCCATGGGCTGCGCCCGGCAGCGCCAGGCAACGCTGGTATTCGGCCAGCGCACGGGGATCGAAGGGGGCCAGCCCGGCGCTGCGATTGCCCATGACCTCGGTCACATAGGCCGCCGGGTTGGCCTCGATCAGGCGCTCGGGCAGGGGCTGCGGCTGGATCAAAAAGAACCAGTGCCAGTAGGCGCGGGCAAAAGCCTCTGTGGTCTGCGTGTACATGGCCAGGGTGGGCGCGATGTCGAGCAGGACCATCTGGCGCACGGCCTGCGGGTGGTCCATGCCCAGGCGGTGCGCCACGCGGGCGCCCCGGTCGTGCGCCAACACATGAAAGCGCGCAAAGCCCAGGGCTTGCATCAGGCCCAGCTGGTCCTGGGCCATGCTGCGCTTGGCATAGGCGGCGTGGTCCGGTCCGCCTGCGGGTTTGGACGAGTCGCCATAGCCACGCAAATCGGCGGCCACCACGGTGAAATGGTGCGCCAGGGTGGGGGCCACCTTGTGCCAGATGGCCAGGGTCTGGGGGTGCCCGTGCAGCAGCAGCAAGCCGGGACCTTGTCCGCCCACCATGGCCGAGATGTGCAGGCCGGCAGACACCTCGATGCGGTGGTGCGCAAAACCGGGAAACAGGGGCAATGCAGGGTGGTTCATGGGCAGTGCGATGATTATGGGCCTGTCCGTTCGCAGCGCCTGTGCCCTTGGAGACGGGCAGCCCGAAAACCCTGGCCCAGGGTGCTGCGCTTAAACTCCCTTGCTTTGACCCCCATCACAAGGAAGACCCATGGGAGCGCAGTGGAAAGCAAAAGGCAAGGCACAGGCAGCCGATGCCCGAGGGAAACTGTTTGGCCGTCTGGCCAAGGACATCATGATCGCCGCACGCAACGGGGCCGACCCGGCCGCCAATGCCCGCTTGCGCCTGGTGGTGGAACAGGCCCGCAAAGTGTCCATGCCCAAAGAGACGCTGGAGCGCGCGATCAAGAAAGGTGCCGGCCTGCTGGGCGAGGCGGTGAACTTTGACCGGGTGATTTACGAAGGCTTTGCTCCGCACCAGGTCCCGGTGATGATCGAGGTGCTGACCGACAATGTGAACCGCACGGCATCCGAGATGCGGGTGCTGTTTCGCAAAGGCCAGCAAGGCACATCGGGTTCGGTGTCCTGGGACTTCGACCATGTGGGGATGATCGAGGGCGAACCCAGCCAAGCCGGGGCAGATGCCGAGCTGGCCGCCATCGAAGCCGGCGCCCAGGACTTCGAGCCGGCCGACGACGACGGCGTGACCGTGTTCATCACCGAGGCCAGTGACCTGGACCTGGTCAGCCGCGCCCTGCCCCACTTCGGCTTCAGCGTGGTGTCGGCCAAGCTGGGCTACAAACCCAAAAACCCGGTCGACCCGGCCAGCCTGAGCGCCGAGCAGCTCGAGGAGGTGGAGGCGTTTTTGGGCGCGATCGACAACAACGACGACGTGCAGAATGTGTTTGTCGGCCTGGCAGGGTGAGCTTCCTGACGGGTGATGCAGCGCACTGAGGCACACCGCCCACCGGCCTATGGTGGGCTGTTGCCGTTTTCAGGAGTGCTGCTTCATGGACCTGTCCCAACTTTGCCAGCGTGAGATCCTCACCCTGAGCGCCCAGGCCTCGGTGCGCCAAGCCGCCGAAATGATGCGCACCCACCATGTGGGCGCACTGGCCCTGACCGATCCCGAAGACCCGACGCGCGTGGTGGGCCTGGTGACCGACCGCGATCTGGTCATCCACCTGCTGGCGCAAGACCGCGCCCCGCAGGAGCAAAGCATCGGCGCGTTCGGCACCCTGCATGTGATCCGGGTGCCCGGCACGGCCACGGTGCACGAGGCCGTGCAGGCCATGAACCAGCACGGCGTGCGGCGCATCTTCATCACCGAGCCGCACGGGCGCCTGATGGGCTTGCTGTCGCTGGACGATGTGCTGGCCCAGCTGGCCCAGGAACTTGGCGGTCTGGCGCAGGCCTTGCGCATCGGCATCGACCTGGAAAGCAGCCGCACCTCGCCGCTGTTCAGGCCCGGCGAAGAAGGCGGCATGTACCTGGCGCAGCACGAGCCTTGAGGCCCCGCAGCTGCCGGCCAAGGCCAGCCAGGGGCCAGCCCGGTGGTTCAGAGCATGTAGGCCCGCACCAGCACCGCCTGCCGTTCGGGTCGCAAGCTCTGCAGTGTGCCCACGAACACCCGACGGTTGAGCCAGGCATGGGGGCCATCCGGTGCCGTGACCCGGATGCACGAACGCGCATAGCGTTCGGGCTGAACGCGCTCGTCGACCAGGACCTGGTTGTGCACCGTGATCACGGCACCGTCGTGCGTGCGCAACTCGTACAGCGCATCGAGTTCCTTGATGCCATCGGCTCGCCAGGTCTGTCGGTCGGCCCCACCCGCACACACGTCGCCGTGCAGGGCTTCGAAACCCTCGGCCCCCCAAAAGTGCCCCCCCAGGATGGGCACACACCAGCGCTCGCCGCGTGGGCCTGGGCCCCAGGCTTGCCGCTCGCCCACATCGACCACCGCGTGCCAGACCAGGCGGCCTTGCACGGACGCGGCGGCCATGCGGGCGGCCAGCGCCTTGACTTCGAGCGTGGCGGGGTCGATGGCCTGGTTCATGGTGGTGGCGGTTTGCAGTGGCTGAGCAGAAAGTCTGCCACAGTGCGGGTGGCCACGGCCACATCGCGCATCGGCAAGACCATGCCCAGCGGGGCAAAGGCCAGGCGCTCGGGCAGGCGCAAGGCCACCACCTGGCCGGCATCGCGCAGTTGCCTGAAGACGCTGGCGGGCACCAGGGTCAACAGCGCCTGCTGCTGCAGCATGGCCCAGGTCATGGAGGTCACGCGGGTGATGACCTGGCTTTGTCGGACCGACACCCCCAGGCGCTGGCACAGTTCGTCCAGCTTGTGGCGCGCGGCCGAATCGACCGGGGTGATCAGCCAGGTGGCCTGGGCCAGGTCACGCCAGGTGACCTTCTTTTTGTGGGCGAGCGGATGGTCGGGCGCACAGACCACCAAAAACTCATCGTCCATCAGCGGCACAAAAGTCCAACCCTGCGGAATCACGGCAGAGTCGCGGCACAGGCCCAGGTCGATCTCTTGCCGTGCGATGGCCTGAAACTGCGCGTGCGCCTCGGCTTCCTGCACATGCAGCTGGAGACCGGGGTATTGCTGGCTGAGCGCGGGCAAGGCCCGCACCAGCAAACCGTTGATGGCTGCGGTCGAGGCCAGGATGCGCACCACGCCCTGGCCCCTCTGGGCGCGATCGACCACGGCTTCGGCCGTGGCGCTCAGGCCCGACAGCGATTGCTGGGCCAGCGGCAACAGGTCGCGGCAAACCGCCGTGGGCATCACGCCCCGGGCATGGCGATGGAACAGCTGCACCTCCAGCAAGGTCTCCAGGTCGGCCAGCAGCTGCGTGACCGCCGGCTGGGTCATGCCGATCGACTCGGCCGTGCGCTTGAGGCTGCCCAGCTCGGCCAGGCGCACCAGCACCTGCAGGTGGCGAAAACGGGCCTTCGCCAGCAGGCGGTTGAGAAGAACCAGAGCAGAGGCGGCCATGTATCAAGAATGCTTATACCTAGGGGACCGATTTTATTTCCCATGCTCCGGCCCGTCACCCAAAATGTTTGTTCAATTCAACTCAGCCCCCAGGGCATCAGGAGACACACATGATGGACATGCGCGAGCGTCGCATCTGGTTGCGCGACATGGCAGCGGCAGCGGTGGCCATGAGCGCCATGCCCTGGAGCTGGGCACAGGCCTATCCCAACAAGCCCGTCAAGATCCTGGTCGGTGCTGCCCCGGGTGGGCCCTCGGACTTTCTGGCTCGGGCCTTCGCCGACGCGGCTGCGGCCAGCCTGGGTCAACCCTTTGTGGTGGACAACAAACCCGGCGCCGTCGGCGCGCTGGCTGCGGGCTTGGCGGCCAAAGCCGGGGGCGATGGCTACACCCTGATGTCGGGTGCCCCGACGGCGATGGTGAACGCTCCGCATTTGTTGGCCAAGCTCGACTACGACCCCGAAAAGGACTTTCTGCCGGTGACGATGCTGGGGGCGGGCGCTTTCACGCTGTCGGTCCATCCCTCCCTGCCGGTCAACAACGTGGCGGAGCTGATTGCCCTGGCCAAAGCCAAACCCAACTCGCTCAATTACGGCTCGGGCGGCACGGGATCGGCGGGGCACTTTTGCATGGAGGCCTTTGCAGCACACACCGGCATCGAGATGACGCATGTGCCTTACCGGGGCGATCAACCCGCCATGGTCGATTTGCTGGCCGGACAGGTGCAGCTGATGTTTTCTGCGCCCAACGTGGCCAAGCCCCTCATGTCCTCGGGCAAACTCAAGGTCATCGCGGTCTCTTCCAAAGAGCGCATGGCCTCCCTGCCCAGCGTGCCCGCTGTGCATGAGACAGCCCCCGGCTTTGAAAATCTGGGCTGGATCATGCTGTTTGCCAACCAAGGAACACCTGTGGCGGTTCTGGACGCGCTGGCCAAGGTCTGGGCCCAGGCCAAGACGCAAGCCGGCTTGAAAGCCAAACTCGATGAATTTGGCATGTTCCCGCCAGCACAGTACAGCACCCGCGAATCTTTGCAGACCTTCCTGAAGCTGGAGCGGGACAGAACGCGCGATTTGGTCAGAAAGCTGGGCATCAAGCCGAGCTGAGCGCATGGGTGATTTTGAATCTCTCCAGCCCCGCGCCTGGACCTTGCCCAATGGGGTGCAGCTGCACAGCGTGCGCGAAGGCAGGGGCGCGCCCCTGGTGTTCATCCACGGGGCCATGGGCGACTGGCGCTCCTGGGCTGCCCAGTGGCCCGCCTTCAGGCCGCACTTCGACTGCATCAGCTACAGCCGGCGTTACAGTTTTCCCAACCACAACGACATGGCCTCGCCGGACCACGGCGCCCTGCACGAAGCCCTGGACCTGACGCTGCTGCTGGATGCCATGGGCATCGATCGCGCCATCCTGGTGGGCAGCTCCTACGGCGCCTTCACCGCGCTGGCACTGGCCGTCCAGTCGCCGCAGCGGGTGCAGGCGGTGGTGGCGGTCGAGCCACCCATGATGAAGTACGCCCACTGCAGCCCCCAGGGGCGGGCCGTGGCCGAGGCCTTTCGGCGCGAAGTGATCGCGCCGGCGAATGCCGCTTTCTTGGCGGGGCAGGATGAACGCGCCGCACAGATCATGACCGGCGGCATCAATGGTGGGCAATCCCCGGTGAACACGGGCGAGGCCATGGCGCGCCGGCTGCAAAACCTGCGGGCCATGAAAATGCTGGCGCTCTCCAGCGACGAATTCCCGCTGCTGAGCCCGCAGCAACTGGCTCAACTGGCCATGCCGGTGCTGCTGCTGGCAGGGCAGCAAACCCAGCCCGTGCACCGGGCCATCTTCGAAAACGTCTGCGCCGCCATGCCGCAGGCCCGCCACGCCTGGGTCGAAGGCGCGGGCCATGGCGTGACCCGCGAACAACCCGAGGCTTTCAACCGACTGGCCCTGGACTTTTTGCTCGCGCCAGCGCCAGGCTGAGGGGTGCCACCGCCTCAGGCGCTGCGCGACCCTTCAGGCCACGGCCACCGCGGTGCGGCGCTTTTGCACCGCCTGCGCCAGCGCACCGAGCACCGGCACGGTCTGCGCCATGCTGATGCAGGCGTCGGTGATCGACACCCCATAGGCCAGGGGCTGGCCGGCGATCAGGTCTTGCCGGCCCTCGTTCAGGTGGCTCTCGATCATCAGGCCCATGATGCGGCGGTCGCCGGCGGCCACCTGCGCGGCCACATCGTGGGCGACCTCGATTTGCCTGGCGTGCTGCTTGCTGCTGTTGGCATGCGACACGTCCACCATGAGCTGCGGCGCGATGCCGCTGGCCTGCAGCACCTGGCAGGCGGCCTGCACATCGGCGGCCGAATAGTTGGGCGCTTTGCCGCCGCGCAAGATGATGTGCACGTCCTGGTTGCCACGCGTCTCAAAAATCGCCGCCTGACCCATCTTGGTCATGCCCATGAAGGCGTGTGCGGCCTTGGCCGCCACCACCGCGTCGGCGGCCACCTTGACACCGCCGTCGGTGCCGTTCTTGAAGCCCACCGGGCACGACAGGCCGCTGGCGAGCTGGCGGTGGCTTTGGCTTTCGGTGGTGCGGGCACCGATCGCGCCCCAGCTGACCAGGTCGCTGATGTACTGCGGGCTGAG
>JAIXXW010000222.1 GCA_027490555.1 Comamonadaceae bacterium
AGCGGCTTTGACGGGGTGTTCCATCTGGCCTCGGCCGTCTCGGGCGAGTGCGAGCTGGACTTTGACCTGGGCCTGCGCTCCAACGTGGACAGCAGCCGTTTGCTGCTCGACAGCATCCGGGCCTCGGGCAAAGCCGCGCGGCTGGTGTTTGCCAGCTCGGTCGCGGTGTTTGGCCCGGACGCGGCCAACCCCATGCCCGCCCTGGTGGCCGACACCACCTTGCCCACGCCGCAAACGTCGTATGGCACGCACAAGCTGATGATCGAGCACATGGTGGCCGATTACACCCGCAAGGGCTACATCGATGGCCGCGCAGCCCGCCTGATGACGGTGACCGTGCGCCCGGGCAAACCCAATGGCGCCGCCTCCTCGTTTTTCAGCGGCATCATCCGCGAGCCTTTGGCCGGCACCGCCACCACCTGCCCGGTGGACGCCAGCGTGTCGCACCCCGTGTCCTCGCCGGGCAACACCGTGCACGGCCTGATCACCGTGTACGAGGCCAGCCGCGAAGCCATTGGCGGGCGCATGGCGCTGAACCTGCCCGGTCTGAATGTGAAGGTCAGCGACATGCTGGCCGCACTCGAAAAGGTGGCCGGTCCGGCGGTGCGCGCACGTGTGAGCTTTGTCAAGGACGAACGCATCGCGGGCATCGTGGACAACTGGGCCAGGGGCTGCACTTTCGAGCGTGCCCACGCCCTGGGCCTGCGGGCCGACGCCAGCTACGAGACCATCATCGAGCAGTACATCGAAGACTGCCGGACACGCCCCGGCTACCCCAGCGATGCCCTGAACGGGCTGACATGATGGCCAGGCCGCGCCACGGCTGGCGCGGCCCGGCACAGGCACAGTTCAAAAATGCGTGCTGATCGCCCCGCTGATGCGGCCATCGTCTTCGATGATCGCCATCCAGCGCCACTTGTCAAAGGTGGTGCAGGGGTGGGAAATCCCCAGGGCCACGCGGTCGCCCACTTGCGGCCAGGTGCCTTGCGCGTCAAACACCATGTGCGCATGCTGGTCGCTCAGGGCTTTGACTTTCCAGGACGCGGGCGCGGTCTGCATCGCCTGTGCGCCGGTTTGTCCGCGCGCCGCCCAACGCACCGGCATCGGCATGCACTGGTCAAAAGACAGGTCTCGCCGCCCGGCGGTCAAGATGGCCAGCCCCGGCTCGGGCACCGACTGGACCTGGGTCCAGATCTCCAAGGCCGGCTGCAGCGACGCGCTCAAACCCTCACGCGCCTGCACCAGCTGCAGGTAGCGGGCGTAGTTCCAGTGGTCGTGCGTCACATAGCAGCCCGAGCGCAACACACCTTGCACCGGCCGGCCCCTGACCTGCGTTTTGAGCATCGGGATCACCAAATCGAACACCGCCGAGCCCCCGGCCGAGAGCAAAACCTCGTCGCTGCCCCACAGCTGGGCTGCGTCGATCTGCTGCACCAGCGCCTGCACGCTGCGCACCAGGCCACTCACCGCCTCGGTGTCGTGCTCGCTGTCGCAGCGGCCCAGCCCCCCCTCGTAACACTCCACCCCACCCAGGCGCACCACGGGCGATGCGGCGATGGCCTGGGCCAGGGCCAGGGCCTCTGCCTGCGTGCGGCAACCCGTGCGGTAACCGGCAATGCCCCACTCCAGCAGCACATCCCAGCAGCGGGCATTGTTACGCCGTGCGCCCCAGTCGGCCAGTGCCTGCAACTGGGCCAGCGAATCCACCAGAAACCACACCCGCGCTTGCGGGTGCTGGCGCAGCAACAGGTCCAGCCCATCCAGATCGGCATCCGACACCAGTTGGTTGGCGATGATGGCGCGCTGGGCCCCCGCGGCCAGGCCGATGCGCAGTTGGTGCACATTGGCCAGGGTCAGGCCCCAGGCACCGGCTTGCAACTGCATGCGAAACAGCTCGGGCGACAAGGTGGTCTTGCCGTGCGGAGCCAGGGCCACGCCTTTGCGCTGCACAAAATCCTGCATCCAGGCCAGGTTGTGCGCCAGGGCCGGGCGGCGCAGCACGGCCACCGGGTAGGCCAGCGCGTCGTCCAGCAGGTGCCAGCCCCGATCGCCCAACTGCGAGACCGGGCAAGGCTCTGCCGCCAGGGGAAAGCCCTTGCAAGCCGCATTCAGTACAAAATCGAGTTCCATGTCGCTTCGCTCCTTCCACCGCCGGGTCCTGTGGGCACCGATTCTCCCACCGCGTGCGAATCCCTGACGCTTGTTGTGCCATGACACCTACCGCCAAAACCCTCGACATCGTGGCCCTGGGCGAAGCCATGGTCGAGTTCAACCAAAGCCCGGGCTCAGCGCCTGACGATGTCCCTGTGTACCTGCAAGGCTTTGGTGGCGACACCAGCAATGCCGCCATCGCGGCGGCGCGGGCCGGGGCGCGCGTGGCTTACCTGACGCGCTTGGGCACCGACCGCTGGGGCGATCGCCTGATGGCTTTGTGGCAGCGCGACCAGGTGGACAGCACGGCCGTGCTGCGCG
Source organism: Comamonadaceae bacterium (assembly GCA_027490555.1). Lineage (GTDB taxonomy): Bacteria > Pseudomonadota > Gammaproteobacteria > Burkholderiales > Burkholderiaceae_C > Limnohabitans_A. Next base: position 2,473 of record JAIXXW010000222.1, read on the forward strand.
AGCCCCAAGCCCCCACCGGCATGTACTTTGTCAGCCACGACGCACAAGGGCACCACTTCAGCTATGCGCGCACCGGCTCGGCCGCCAGTCGCATGCAGCCGCAAGACCTGGCGCATTGGGCCGAGCCGATTGCCCGCAGCCAGTGGCTGCACCTGTCGGGCATTTCTTTGGCGATTTCTGCCTCGGCCTGCGACACGGCTTTCGCGGCCATGCGGCATGCGCGAAGCTGCGGGACGCGGGTGGCGCTCGACTCCAATCTGCGTTTGTCGCTGTGGCCCCTGGACCGGGCGCAGGCCTGCATCCGCCAGGCGGTGGGCCTGTGCGACCTGTTCTTGCCCAGCCTGGACGACATGAACGCGCTCACCGGCTTGAGCCAGGCGGCCGACATCATCGCCTGGGGCCATGCCCAAGGTGCGGCGCAGGTGGTGCTCAAGCT
>JAIXXW010000185.1 GCA_027490555.1 Comamonadaceae bacterium
CATGCCCGTGATCCGACAAGACCTGTCGCCGCAGGTGCGCATGGAACCGGCATGGTGACTGAAGTCGTCTGGGCCTGTGTGTTCACGGCCCTGTGCTGGTGGCTTGGCACGGGGGTGATCTTGTGGCTCGACCGGCTGCCCCAGCGCAGCTTCCGTTTCAGCCTGGCAGGCTGGACAGTCCTTCTGGCTTTGAGTTTTTGGGGCGTGGCCCACAGCATGCAAGAGGTCAGCGTGTTCAACGCCTACCTCGCCTTTGGCAGCGTGATCGTGATGTGGGGCTGGCACGAGCTGGCCTTTTTGACCGGCTGGATCACCGGGCCGCGCAAACAGGCGCTGGACGCGGGCGTCACCGGCTGGGGGCGTTTTGTGCAGTCGGTGCAGGTCATGCTCTACCACGAGCTGGCCTTGCTGGCCAACTTTGCCATCCTCTGGTGGATGCAAAAAGGCCAGGCCAGCCATGTGGCCATCTGCACCTTTGCGCTGCTGTGGTGCATGCGCCTGTCGGCCAAACTGAACCTGTTTTTTGGCGTGCCGCAAAACGGTGCGCAGTACCTGCCTGCGCACCTGCAGTACCTGGCCAGCTATTTCCGCACCACCCGTGGCATGTCGCCGTGGTTCGTGCTGTCCATGGGCGTGGCCATGGGTACCTGGTTCTGGCTGGTCTGGCTGGCCCAGCAAGGCGCCGTGGCCATCACCACCGGCTGGGTCATGCTGGCCACGCTGCTGGGCCTGGCGATTGTTGAACACATCATCATGATTTTTCCCTGGCCATTGGAGCGGCTGTGGGGTTGGGCCATGGGCCAGACCACCAAACCTGCTTTGACCACACCCCCCTGAAGGCCCCATGAACACCACCACACACGCTTACCGCACAGAAGGTTTTGGCATTGCGGCCAAGCCGCAAGGCCCCGGATGGAACAACCCGGCCCAACACCGCCCGCGCCCGGTGGCGGTGGTGATCGGCAGCGGCTTTGGCGGGTTGGCCGCCGCCATCCGCCTGAGCGTGCGGGGCTACGAGGTCAAGGTGTTTGAAAAGCTCGACGCCCCCGGTGGCCGCGCCTATGTGCACCGCCAGGACGGTTTCACCTTCGACGCCGGCCCCACCATCATCACCGCACCTTTCTTGCTCGAAGAGCTGTGGGCGCTGTGCGGCAAACGCTTTGCGGACGACGTGAAGCTGGTGGCCATGGACCCGTTTTACCGCGTGCGTTTTTCAGACGGCAGCTGGTTTGACTACAACGGCGACCCCGAGCACATGCGCGCCGAAGTGGCCCGGTTTGAACCCTCGGACCTGCCCGGCTACGAACGCTTTCTGGAAGAAGCCGAGCGCTGCAAGACCCTGGGCTTCGAGGGCATGGGCGACATCGCCTTTGACAAGGTCAGCGATCTTGTGGCCGCCATTCCCGACTTCATGCGCATGGGCGCCTGGCGCAGCCTGTACAGCCTGGTGGCCAAACACATGCGCAACGACAAGCTGCGCATCGTGATGAGCTTTCACCCCCTGCTGATCGGCGGCAACCCCTTTGCCGTGACCTGCGCCTATGCCCTCATCAACTCGCTGGAGCGCACCTGGGGTGTGCACTCGGCCATGGGCGGCACCGGCGCCATCGTGCGCGGCCTGGTGGGTTTGCTGCACGAGCGCGGCGTGCCTGTGCGCTGCAACGCGCCCGTGACACAAATCCGCATCGAAGGTGGCCGCGCCTGCGGCATCGAATTGCAAAACGGCGAGTTCGTGCCCGCCGACATCGTGGTGAGCAACGGCGACACCGCCTGGACCTACAAACACCTGGTGGCCCCACAGCACCGCCGGGTCTGGACCGACCGCAAGATCGCCAGGGGCCAATACTCCATGGGCCTGTTCGTCTGGTACTTCGGCACCTCCAAGCAATACCCAAACGTGCCGCACCACATGATGGTGCTGGGCCCGCGCTACCAGGGCCTTTTGCAAGACATCTTCAAAAAGCACAAACTGGCCGAGGACTTCAGCCTCTACCTGCACCGCCCCACCGCCACCGACCCCTCGCTGGCGCCCGAGGGTTGCGACACCTTTTATGTGCTCTCGCCCGTGCCGCACCTGGACAGCGGCACCGACTGGCCCGCCTTTGCCGAGACCTACCGCGAAGCGATCGCCCAAAGCCTGGAAGCCAGCGTGCTGCCGGGCCTGCGCAGCTGCATCGTCAGCAGCAAGGTCAGCACGCCGCAAGACTTCCACGACAACTTGTGGTCGTACAAAGGCGCCGGCTTTGGCCTGGAGCCCCTGCTGTTGCAAAGCGCCTGGTTCAGACCCCACAACCGCAGCGAGGACGTCCCTGGCCTGTTTGTGGTCGGCGCCAGCACCCACCCGGGTGCGGGCGTGCCGGGTGTGCTGATGTCGGCCAAAGCCCTGGAATCGGTGGTGCCCCATGTCCCTGCCTGAACACCCCAGCAGCACCCTGGGCGCGGCCGAACTCGACTTCGACTCGCAGGACCTGCAGGCCTGCGTGGCCATGATGCAAGGCGGCTCCAAAACCTTTTTCGCCGCCAGCCGCCTGCTGCCCCCGCGCGTGCGCACGGCGGCCATCGCGCTGTACGCTTTTTGCCGCGTGGCCGACGACCTGGTGGACGAAGCCGCCGAGGGCGACACCCCGCTGCAGGTGCTGCAAGAACGCCTGGACGCGATCTATGCCGGCACCCCGCACGACCACGTCGAAGACCATGCCCTGAGCCTGGTGGTGCAGCAGCACAAGCTGCCGCGCCATTTGCTGGACGCCCTCATCGAAGGCTTTGCCTGGGACGCTGCCGGCCGCAGCTACGACAGCATCGAAGACCTGCACGCCTATGGCGCCCGTGTGGCCGGCAGTGTGGGCGCCATGATGTGCTGGATCATGGGGCCGCAAAGCATGGACACACTGGCGCGCGCCTGCGAACTGGGCGTGGCCATGCAACTGACCAACATCGCCCGCGATGTGGGGCACGATGCCAGCATCGGCCGCCTGTACCTGCCGCGTCGCTGGTTGCTCGAAGCCGGCGTGCAGCCCGAAGACTGGCTGGCCCAGCCCCGCTTCACCCCCGCCATCGCACAGGTGCTGGCGCGTTTACTCGATGAAGCCGACCGCCTGTACAAACAGGCGCACTCGGGCATTGCCGCCTTGCCACCCGACTGCCGCGCCGCCATCTGCGCGGCCAGCATGATCTACGCCGAAATCGGCCACCAGCTGCGCCGCGAGGGCCTGGACTCGGTCAACAAGCGCACCGTGGTCAGCACCACCCGCAAGCTCATGCTGCTGGCCAGCGCCTGGACCCAGGTGCACTGGATCCGCGTGGCCGACCGCAGCCCGGCGCCCCTGCAGGCCATCACAGGACTGGTGCAAGGCTGTCAGGCCGCGGCCCAGCAAACCGGCCACAAAGCCTATTTCCCGAACCGCGCCATGCCCCAGCGTGTGGCCTGGATGCTCGACCTGTTCGAGCGCCGCGAAACCGAACGACTGGACCGCAACGCCTTGCGGCAAACCCCATGAGGGTGCCCAGCCACAGCATCCAGGTGCGCCTGCTGTACGTCAGCCGCGCGGTCGGCCCGCAAACCACGACCATGACCACCAGCATCCTGGCGCAGGCGCATGCCCACAACCCCGTGCACGGCATCACCGGCGTGCTGTGCCAGGGCCAGGGGTTTTTCTTCCAGGTGATCGAAGGCGAGCGCAGCCAGGTCAATGCCCTGTACAGCCGCATCTGCGCCGACAAGCGGCACCAGAACGTGGAACTGCTGCACTACGAGGAAATCCACGAACGCCGCTTTGGCCAATGGTCCATGGCCCTGATCCACCTGTCGGTGGACGACCCGATGGTGCGCCTGCACCACCCCGACTTCGACCCCTATTCGGGCTCTGGCCCGCAGGTCATGCGGCAGGTGATGGACTTGCTGGAGTCCGGCCAGCCGATCGAGCTGCCAGCGGCTTGAGGCGCCAGCGGCCAGCTGCGCCGCGCATGTGCAAGCGGGCCAGTCGCGCTTCAGCCCGGGCGGGCCAGCTTGGCCATGCCCAACATGGCGTGCAAGAGCACATTGCAGCCCGCTGCGATGTGCTCGGGTTGGGCGTCTTCGATCTCGTTGTGGCTGATGCCATCCTTGCAGGGGATGAAAATCATGCCGCTGGGGGCCAGACGGGCGGTGTAAATCGCATCGTGCCCAGCACCTGACACCACAGGCATCTGGCTGTAACCCAGATGCGCAGCGGCTGCCGAGACCGCCTCCACGCACGAGGGATGGAAGGGTTGCGCCGGGAAACTCGACACCAGGGTCAGCTCAATGCGCAGGCCAGTGCGTTCTTGCAAACTTTGAGCCAGGGCTTTGATGTCGTCGGCCATGGCCTCCACCCCGGCGTCGCTGTTGTGGCGCAGGTCGATGCTGAACTTGACCCGACCCGGAATGACATTGCGGCTGTTGGGGTGCACATGCACCATGCCCACCGTGCCCCTGGCGTGCGGTGCGTTCTGTTCGGCGATGGCCACCACCGCCTGCATCAGCTGCGTGGCCACTTGCAAGGCATCCTTGCGCAAGGGCATGGGGGTGGGCCCGGCATGCGCCTCCATGCCCGTCACGGTGCAGTCAAACCAGCGGATGCCCAGGGAACCACTGACCACGCCAATGGTCACGCCCGCATCTTCCAGCACCGGGCCTTGCTCGATGTGGGCCTCGAAATAGGCGCCGATGGGGTGTTGCCCCGGCACTTCGCTGCCCACATAGCCGATCCGCTGCAGTTCCTCCAGCACGGTTTTGCCCTCCTGGTCCTGGGCTTGGTAGGCGTGCTCCAGCGAAAATGCACCCGAAAACACACCCGACCCCATCATCACCGGCACAAAGCGCGAGCCTTCCTCGTTGGTCCAGAAGGCCACCTCGATGGGGGCCTCGGTTTCAATGGCATGGTCGTTCAGGCAGCGCACCACCTCCAAGCCTGCCAGCACGCCGTAGTTGCCATCGAACTTGCCACCGGTCGGCTGCGTGTCGATGTGGCTGCCGGTCATGATGGGGGGCAAATCGGGCTGACGCCCTGCCCTGCGCATGAAAACATTGCCAATCTGGTCGACCGTGACCGTCATCCCGGCTTCGCGCGCCCATGCGGTGACCAGGTCTCGGCCTTGTCGGTCCAGCTCGGTCAAGGCCAGTCGACAGACGCCCCCTTTGTCGGTGGCGCCGATTTGGGCCAGCGCCATCAGCGATTGCCACAGACGGTCTTCGTTGATGCGCAAGTGGGGCAAGGTGTCGGGACTCGGGTGCATGTTCTGACCTCCGCAGGTGTTCATTCGGGGCTGTCCCGGTAAGCTTGAAAGACATCGCGCAATTGTCGGCGCGGCGCCGTGGTGGCCGTCAGGGACTGCTCCAGTTCATTCAGGTGTTTGCGCATTTCGGCGCCTGCCGCAGCGGGATTTTTTTGCAGGGCGGCCACCAGATCGACATGGCGGTGGGCGACACACACCTGCCCGCCTTGACTTTTGAACCGCGACATCAGCAGTGATGTCGTGGGCAGCAAGCCGTTGAGCCAACGCAGCAAAACCGGGTTGCCGTGCATGCGCGCCATGGCCTGGTGAAATTCGCCCGAAAGACGAATCGCCTGGGCATGCTGACCCTGGCGATCGGCCTCGGATTCGGCGTGGGCCAATTGCTGCAAGGTCTGCAGTTGTTCTGCTGTCAGTCGCCCGGCCAGTTGTCGGGCGATTTCGCACTCCACCACCCGGCGGGCTTCGAAAACACTGTCGGCATCTTCCAGACTCGGGATGGGTACACGTGCCCCGCGGTTGTGCAGCAATTCAATCACCTGCTCTTGCGCCAGGCGCTGCAGGGCCTGGCGCACCAGGGTGCGGGAGACGTTGAACTGCTCGGCCAGCTCTTGCTCGCGCAGGCGCTCTCCCGGCGAGAGGCGGCGCTCCAGAACCGCCTGGTACACGGCCTCGTACACCCGGTCTGCGCCTGTGATCGGAGCGCCTGCGCGCGCCTGGGGGTCGCTGGTGAGATCGGCCACAGCTTGGGCCTCTGCGGCCGTGCGCAAGGGCATGTCTGGATCGGCTTTGGGCAGCAGCGGCGTGCCCGACCGGTGCTCATCTGTCATGATGCATCCCATCGACCCGAGTCCTGCCATGAACCCTGAACCAAGGCCTGGCCTGCTGGCCTGCCAAGCACTGACGGCTGAAGCTTTTTCGCCCTATGGCGAAGTCTTGGATTTGTTTGCACCGGCCCAGCAGACGATCAACCAGGGCACCAGCGGTCGTCTGGATTTGCCCTCTGGCCTGGACTGGGCCGACGACGATGGCCGGGCAGTGCTGGCGGTGTTCCATGCCCAGGCACAGAACCCGCAAGGCCCTTGCCAGCTGCTGGAGCGGCACCGACAGGGAAGCCAGACCTTTGTGCCCTTGACAGGGGCCCGTTGTCGCTTGCTGGTGGCCTTGGGTCAAGACCAGCCCGACCTGCGCACGCTGCGCTGCTTTGAGGTCACCGGACAACAAGGCTTCACGCTGCGCAAAGGCACCTGGCACCACCCGCTGATGGCCTTGGACAACGGGGCCTTTTTGGTGCTGGAACGCCGGGGCGCCACCGAAGATTGCGAGCTTCATTCACTGCCTCTGAGCGTGCACCTGAGTCCCGTTTGACAGCGTGCGCATGGGATCGCCCTGCGGATTTCAGGCACCGGCGCTGTGCAGGTGTTCGGCCAGTTGGACCAGGCTGCGGTCTGAGCCTGCCGGCCCGACCAGCGAGATGCCCAAGGGAGCACCTTGATGGCTGGCCATCGGCAAAGTGATCTGCGGCAAACCCGCCATGCCGGCAACGCAGAGCAAACTGGTGGCCCGGTTGCGGTAGTCTTCCAACTCGGCATCGGTCTGACGGATCCATGGGGCCACATCGGGCATGGTGGGCATCAAAAGCACCCCGTCGTGGCCCAATACCTGTTGCATGTGCTGGCGCCAGCGGTCGCGAAAAGCCCGTGCCTTGGCGACCTGCGCATCGCTGACTTGGGAGGACCAGTCAAACCGCTGTGCCACCGCAGCGCCCAGCACAGGACGGAACCGCTGCAGGAAGGCGCCGTGCACATCCCAGGCCTCCCGCCCCTGAATGGCGCGGAAATGCCAGTACATGCTGTCGAGATCACCGAGCATGATGCGCACCGGTTTGGCCTTGCCCAGGCATTGCTCCACCTTGTGACGCACAGGCTTGAGGGCCTTGAGCGCCCCCGGTGTGGCCAGTGACCACATGTCGGTCGGGGCCAACAAGCGGACCTGACCCGGCAAGGGCCGCGCATCCTGACCCAACAGGACCTGGGCCACACGGGCAAAAGTGGGCACATCGCGGGCAAACCAGCCACAGGTGTCCAGGCTGGGAGACAGGGCCATGGTGTCTTGCAGGCTGATGCGCCCATGGCTGGGCCGCATGCCCACCAAACCACAATGGTTGGCCGGTGCCCGCACCGAGCCGCCAGTGTCCGAACCCAAAGCCACATCGCACAAGCGGTGGGACACGGCCGAGGCCGAACCTGAAGAAGATCCACCACTGATGCGCTCGGCCACAGCACCATTGATCGGCGCACCAAAATGGGCGTTTTGACCGTTCATGGAAAAAGCCAACTCGTCGGTGACGGTTTTGCCGACAAAGCGTGCACCGGCGTCAAGCAGGCTTTGCACCACCGGGGCGGTCCGGTCCTGAACGCCTCCCAGTGCCATCAGCATGGGCTGACCGCCGCTGGTGGGGTAGCCCTTGACGTGGTAGATGTCTTTGACCGCAAAGCTCAAGCCCGACAACGGTCCTGTGGCCGCATGGTCCACCGGGCTGGCGGGGTAAGGCATGAAGGCGTGGGCGCTGTCCCACAGGGCATCGGTGTGTCGGCTCATGTTCCGCTCGGTTCAAAGGGTGATCAGGCAGCTTGTTCGGACTGGACCAGCAGGCAACGGACACTGTGGCCATCGGTCAGCCAGCTGACGTCCGGGCGGGTGGTCTGGCAGTCTTGCACCGCCACCTTGCACCGGCTCGCAAAAGCACAACCCTTGGGCAAATCCGTCAGGTCAGGCGGTGAGCCGGCAATGGTCTCCAGGCGCTGGCCTTTGGCCAAGGCCCCATCGGCGCGGCTTTGCAACAAGGCGCGGGTGTAGGGGTGACGGGGTTCGCGCATCAGGGTGCGGGCGGGCCCCTCCTCCACAATGCGTCCGGCGTACATCACCGCGATGCGATCGGCCACCTCCACCGCAGCGCCGATGTCGTGCGTGACAAAAATCACCGACAGGCCCATTTCCTTTTGCAACTCGCGCAACAGCAACAGGATCTGGATCTGCACCGTCGCGTCCAGTGCGGTGGTGGGTTCATCGGCCAGCAACAACTGGGGCTGGCAGGCCAGCGCCAGGGCAATCATGGCGCGCTGGCGCATGCCGCCCGACATTTCGTGCGGATAAGCCTGCAGGCGGCGCTCGGGGCTGGGGATGCGCACCCGCTCGAACAAGGCCAAGGCACGCTGGCGGGCTGTGGCCTCGCTCACATCCTCGTGCCGGCGGATGGCTTCGATGATTTGCTGCCCCACGCTGTAGACCGGGTCCAGCGCCAGCAAGGGTTCTTGAAAAATCATGGACGCCACGCGCCCACGAAATTGGCTCAGCTGGTCCGACGACAAATTCAGCACATCGTGATCGCCCACGCGAATGTGTCCTGAAATCTGGGTTTTCTTTTCGGCATGCAAACGCAGCAAGGTGCGCAAGGTGACGCTTTTGCCAGAGCCTGACTCGCCGATCAGGGCGACCACCTCACCGCGTTGCACGCGCAAGTCCACGCCCGAGACCGCCTGCACGGGTTTCTTGCCGCCGGTGAAGGTGACATGCAACTGGCGGATGTCCACATAGGCTGGCGTTGATGAATCCGGTTTCATGCCTCGACCTCCTGCGCTTGAGCTGCCCCGCTTGCGGCAGGGGCTGCAGAGTGGGCAGCGCCAGCCACATGCATCCAGCAAGCCACCTGTTGGCCGTGCGCGGCCGGGGCCAGCACCGGCATTTTTTCACTGCAAATGGCCTGGGCGTGCACACAACGGGTGTGAAAACGACAGCCGCTGGGCGGGTTGATGGGGTTGGGTGGGTCGCCTGCCAAAGGCGGCGTTTCGGTGCGCCGGTCCGGGTCCATGGTCGGGATGGAAGACAGCAATGCTTGTGTGTAGGGGTGGGCTGCGTGCTTGAACAGGGTTTCACTGTCCCCCACTTCGACCACCTGGCCCAGGTACATCACCATCACCCGGTCGCTCATGTAACGCACCACATTCAGGTCGTGGCTGATGAAGATGTAGGTCAGGCCAAACGCCTCTTTCAAATCCAGCAGCAGGTTCAGCACCTGGGCTTCCACCGATTTGTCCAGGGCCGAGACCGCCTCGTCCAGGATGATCAGACGCGACTGCAGGGCCAAGGCCCGCGCGATGTTGACACGCTGTCTTTGACCACCCGAGAGTTCATGCGGATAACGCTCGGCAAAGCGCTGTGGGGCCAGGCCCACCCGATCGAGCAAGTCCCGCGCACGCTCGATCGCCTCTCGCTCCGGCAGCCCGTGCACCATGGGGGCAAAGGCGATCGAGTCTTCCATGGCCAGGCGCGGATTCAGGGACGCATAGCTGTCCTGGAACACCATTTGCGCCTGGCGGCGATAGGCTTTCAAGGGCAGCGCAGGGCTGCCCACGGTCTGTCCGTCGAACACCAGCTCGCCCTGGTCGGGCGCGATCAGCTGCATCAGCAAACGCGCGGTGGTCGACTTGCCGCAACCGGACTCGCCCACCACCCCCAGGGTCTCGCCCTGGAACACATCAAAGCTCACGCCATCGACCGCACGGACCACGCCCGCACCGCGCCCCAACAAATCTTTCTTGAGTGGGAAATGCTTGACCAGGCCGCGCACCGAAAGCATCGGCTGGGCTGGAGCACTCCTGTCTTCATGGGCCAGGGTCATGGGGTCCTCACTGTTTGATGTCCATGGCCGAGCGCAAGCCGTCGGCCAAAAGGTTGAAGGCAATCGATGTGATGAAGATCATCACCCCAGGCAAGGCGGCAATCCAGGGTTGGGTGTAAATGGCGGTGCGCAGGGTGTTGAGCATCAGGCCCCATTCCGGCTCTGGCGGCTTGACCCCCAGCCCCAGAAAGCTCAGGCCGGAAGCCAAAATCATCGAGACCGCGATCAAACTCGTGGCGTACACAAAAATCGGCCCCAGCACATTGCCCAGCACATGCACCCGCACAATGGTGAACGCCGACGCGCCCGACGCCCGGGCCGCCTCGACAAAATCACGTCCCCGGATTTGCGTGGTCACGCTCTCAGCGACACGGGCCAGGGGCGGAATGAAGACGATGGTCAGCGAGATGAGTGAGTTGGTGATGCCGGCCCCCAAGGCACCCGACAGGGCGATGGCCAGCAAGACCGATGGGAAGGCATAAAAAACGTCGATGGTGCGCATCAAGACGCTGTTGACCCAGCCCCCCATGTAGCCGGCCGTGATGCCGATCAGGGAGCCAATCACAAAGGCGCACACCACCGGCGTGATGCCCATGAACAAGGACAGCCGGGCCCCGACCATCAATCGGCTGAGCATGTCGCGGCCCAACTCGTCGGTGCCCAGAGGGTGCCCCTCAAAACCAATGGGCTTGAGGCGCTTGAGCATGGCGGATTGGTAGGGGTCCATCGGTGCCAGCCAGGGACCCAAAATCGCCAGCACCATCAGGAACAACACCACCAGGGCGGCGCCCAGGGCGACCTTGTCGCGTAAAAATCGGCGCCCCACCGTTTCCCAGTAACCCGCTGAACGCTCAAAGACCAGCGCTGGCACGGCGCTCGCCGCCGGATTCAAAAATGTCATGGCATTTCCTTGTGGTCGGCATCAAGCGCGTGCAATGCGCGGGTCCAGCACGGTCTGGATCACATCCACGATGAGGTTGAGGACGACAAAAAACATGGCCAGCACCAGGATCGTGCCTTGCAACAAAGGCAAGTCGCGCTGGAAGATGGCCGAGTTGAGCAAGAAGCCCGTACCCGGCCAAGAAAAAACCGTCTCGATCAGGATCGATCCCCCGAGCAAATAACCCAGCTGCAGACCCATCACCGCCAGGGCCGTGGGCGCCGCGTTCTTGACCACGTGCCAGAAGATGCCCAGATTGGTCATGCCCTTGGCGCGCAGACCCACGATGAACTCCTGCGCCAAGATGTCGGCCACCAAAGCCCGGACCGTGCGGGCGATGATGCCCATGGGGATCACGCTCATGGTGATGGCGGGCAAGATCATGTGCTTGACATGCGCCCAATCCCACACCCATTCGCTGGACCCCCCCGGGCCAGCACCACCGGGCGGCAGCCACATGAGGATCGAGGAAAACACAATCACCATGACCATGCCCAGCCAGTAGTGCGGCACGCTGACCCCCAAGACCGAGGTCAGGGAAGCCAGCTTGTCCAACCAGGAATTCTGGAAATACCCCGCCACAAAACCGAACAAACAACCCAGCACAAACCCGATCAGGGTCGCCAGCATGGCCAGGCGCAAGGTGTTGCCCACCGCGGTCATGACCTCGCTGGCCACCGGGCGGTTGCTGGCGATCGAGGTGCCCAGATCGCCTTGCAAGGCACGCCACACCCAGGTCACAAACTGTTCTGGGTAGGAGCGGTTGAAGCCATACAGCTCGATCAACTGCGCTTGCAGGTCGGCCGATGCATCGGGCGGCAAAATCGAAACCAGCGGATCACCCGGTGCCAAGTGCACCAATGCAAAACAAACCAAGGCCACGCCCAACATGATGGGCAGGGAATAGATCAATCGCCGCAACAAAAAGCCGAGCATGCCATCACTCCATCACTGCATTCCAATCGGTGTGCGGCCCAGCCAGCGCCAGCTGGACCGCACACCCAGGGTTGTGGGCCCCCGGGCCCACACACGGTCTATCAGTCCATGGAGACTGGCGCCAAATCGACAAACCAGCTGCGGGGTTGCACAAAGCCTTTGACCTTGGTGCTCATGGCACGAGGCCCCACATCGTGGGCAATCCAGACAAAAGGTGCCTCTTCGACAATGCGGGCGTGCAGTCTGGCCAAGGCTTCATCGCGACGCTTGTCGTCGAACTGGGTGCGGGCATCCGCAATCAGTTTTTCAAACTCTGGGTTGCCAAAATAGCCCCAGTTGTTGGACACCGGAGGGAAGGTGCCCGTGCTGGTGAAACGCACCATGCCAAAGAAGGGGTCCATCGCGGAGAAGCTGACGTTGATCGCGTCCGCACCGTTGGCTGTGGGGTCTTTGGCCCCGCGACGCCAGTTGGTGAACAAGGTGTTCCATTCGATCACGTCAAACTGGACATCGAAGAAGCACTGTTTGAGCGACTGCTGGACAAACTCGTTCATCGGCAAGGGCTGCATCTGGCCAGAACCGGATGCGGAAATCTGCACCTTGACTTTGAGGGGTTTGGCAGCGCTGTGGCCGGCTTGCGTCATCAAGGCCTTGGCCGCGTTCACGTCGTACTTGATGTCAAACTTGGGGTTGCCCCACCAGGGGTGGCCTGGTGGCACGGTGCCCTTGGGGGCGGCCATCATGCCGCCCAACAGGGTTCTCAGGCCCTCACGGTCCACGCACAGGTTGGCCGCATGGCGCACGCGCTTGTCCAGCCAGGGCGAGCCTTCGGCAAACGACAACTGCCATGGCCAGACGTGGGGCTGGGCATTGCTTTCAATCTTGAAACCACGCTGGCGAATTTGCGGCATGGCGTCGGGCGCCGGTGCCTCGATCCAGTCCACCTGTCCACCGAGCAGGGCTGCGGTGCGGGCATTGGCCTCGGGCATGGGCACCAGGACCACCCGGTCCACCTTGGGGATGCGCTTGGGATCCCAATAGGTTTTGTTGGCCACCATTTCCAGTCGCTCACGCGGCACAAAACGGGCCATCTTGAAGGGGCCAGAGCCGGAGGCATCTGCGGCAAAAGCGGTCCAAGCCGCCCTGGATTTGTCGGCGGGTGTGGCCCCGGCAGCGGCATCAAATTTCTTTTGCCAATGCGCAGGCGAGGCCATGAACAGATTGGTCAGGTTGATGGGCAGAAAAGCATCGGGTTCGCTGGTGGTCAATTCCACCGTCAGATCGTCGATTTTCCGGGCGCTGCGCAAGGTGGGCATGCGCGAGGCCGTCACGCCCACCTGGCTGGCATCGAAATGCACCGCGTCTTTGTCCAGCACTTTGCGCACGTTCCAGACCACGGCATCGGCATTCAAGGGCGAGCCGTCATGGAATTTCACGCCTGGGCGCAGCTTGAAGGTCCATTTGGTCTTGTCGGTGGCACCCACCGTCCAGGACGTGGCCAGGCCGGGCACCACCACACTGGGCGCATCGGACTTGGACAAATCCCACTGGGTCAACGAGTCGTACATCGGGATGCCGGTGAACCGGTTGCCCTCAAAGCCTTGGTCAGGCTGCCCCAGTGTTCTGGGAATGTCGGCCGCCGTCATGGCGATGCGCAAAACTTTTTCCTGCGCCTGAACGGCCATGGAGATGGCGCTGAGCCCCATCCCAACAGCCATGGTGAGGGCCCAGGAAGTGGGCAAACGAGGGGAAAGGGAAGACAGCTTCATCATCAAGACTCCAGTAAAAGTGCGTTGAAAAATTGAGCACCAGACCTTGCAAACCAAGAGATCGGTCCTGAAAGCTAACATGGGCTTCAAAAGTCTGGCAAGCAATTTTTGTATGCAATCCCCATGCCGGGTGTGGATACCGGGCAAACCCTTCAGAAAAAAGAAGTCAACTCCCAAAATCGCCAATTTCAAGCTGCTTTCAGGGCACAACAATGGTGTTTTCTGGCACCATTGTGGTTGGCACCGGCTGCGGCTCACCCCAATTTGGCGCTTTTTTTGTATGCAATCAACCCGATTTCTGGCATCCCATTTGCTGCACCTTGCCCATCATTCCCACGGACCCCAAACCCAGTGCGCCTGCACACCACCCGGGCACAGGGGCTTGGCCATCACCACAGGATGACGCCACATGGACGCCAGCCCACAGCGCCGCTATTTGCTGATCAACCCCAACACCAACCCGCTGACCACTCAGCGGCTGCAGGCTGTGTTGCAGCCCCTGGTGCCTGCGGGGGTGCAACTGCGGGTGCAAACCGCCCGATTTGGCGCCCCTTACATTGCCTGTGAAGCCAGCCATGCGGTGGCGGCCCATGCCTGCCTGGATGTCTGGACCACGCACCGCGGCACCCCGCAGCAAGCGCTGGACGGCGTGTTGATTGGCTGCTTTGGCGACCCGGGTTTGTTCGCGCTGCGCGAAGTCAGTGGCTGTCCCGTCACCGGTCTGGCCGAAGCCTCATTCATCCGTGCCGCTGCGCTGGGCCCGTTTGCCATCGTGACCGGTGGCGAGCGCTGGAAGCCCATGCTGGAGCGACTGGCCAACGGGCTGGGCCATGGCGCTCGGCTGCGGCACATCGAGACCGTGGCCCCCACCGGGGCGCAGTTGCAAGCCGACCCGGAAATGGCCCTGCAGTGCTTGAGCCAGGCCTGCCAGAAGGCTGCCCTGCCCGGTGTGCGCAGCATCATTTTGGGCGGTGCCGGCCTGGCCGGTTACGCCAGGCGGCTGCAAAGCCATTGCGACTTGCCCTTGATCGACAGCGCCGAGGCAGGATGGGAGGTCCTGACCCAACACCAAGCCCCCCCTGCCCCCTCGGCCAGGGATGGTTTTTATGCCCCCTGGGTGGGTCTGCCCCAGGCGTTCTCCGAGGTGCCAGACAAGGGTCAGGGCTGAGGCCGTGACACCCGTCTGCCGATCCGGGGACGGCTGGCGCTGGCATGAAAAAACCGCCCTGAGGCGGTTTCGGAGGACACGGACTTTGGGGAGCTGGGCCGCCCGCGTGGGCGCTGGCTGCCGCCGCCCCAAGGGCACCGGGGTGCATGCGCAGGCACCCCAGCCATGCCCTTTCATCACTTGCGGGGACCGCGCGGACGGTTGAACCAGTTGGCCAGCATGAACAGGCCAAAAACCACGAACATGATGATGAGGATGTGTTTGATTTCCATGGTGAGTCCTTGGTGGGTGGG
>JAIXXW010000031.1 GCA_027490555.1 Comamonadaceae bacterium
GGCATGTCCTGGCGCAGGATCAGCAACTCGGCCACGCGCTCCGGACGGATCACGTCGCGGTAGACCTTGCGGTAGACCTCGAAGCCGCTGACGCTGCGCAAAATCGCGCTCCAGTGGTAGAAGTCGTACTCCTGCGCGATCTCGTTGTCGGCGCCGCCGTACTGTGGGGCGCCGAAAAAATCGTTTTGCATGGCATGGAACTTCACATCCACCAGCCGCGCCGTGTTGTCGGCCCGCTCCAGGAAAGTGCCCATGCGCATGAAGTACAGGGACTCGTCCATCAGCATGGTGCCCACCGTGACGCCGCGCGAGAGGTGCGAGCGGAACTTGACCCACTCAAAGAACTGGCCCGGGTCGCGCTCGAGCTCGCCGCTTTGGAGCATGCGGTTGACTTCGAGCCAGGTCTGGTTTTGGGTCTCCCACACCTCGGTGGTGAGCGTGCCACGCACGGCACGCGCGTTCTCGCGGGCCGCCCGCAGGCAAGACAGGATGGACGAGGGGTTGTGCTCGTTTTTCACCATGAAGGCCATCACATCGCGGGGGTTGATGCTTTGGTGATGCACCAGGTAGGAAGGCAGCAACTCGCTGATGGACAAAATGCCCTCCCAGCCGGCTTCCACGGCAGCGGCCGATTGGGGCAGCAAGGAGGTTTCGTAACTGACGTTCAACATCCTGGCGGTGTTCTCGGCCCGCTCCATGTAGCGGGACATCCAGAACAGGTGGTCGGCGGTTCTTGAAAGCATGTGTGTTCTCCCTGCTCAGTCCTGCAATACCCAGGTGTCCTTGGTGCCGCCGCCCTGGCTGCTGTTGACCACCAAAGAGCCCTCTTTCAAAGCCACACGGGTCAGGCCCCCGGGCACCATCTGCACCGTTCGGCCCGACAACACAAAGGGCCGCAAATCGATGTGGCGCGGGGCGATGCCGCTGTCCACGTAGGTGGGGCATGTGGACAAACTGAGCGTGGGCTGGGCGATGTAGCCCTCGGGGTTGGCCAGCAGCGCGCCCCTGAAACGCTCGATCTCTGCCTTTGTGGCGGCCGGGCCGACCAGCATGCCGTAGCCGCCTGCGCCGTGCACCTCCTTGACCACCAGGTCTTTCAGGTGGGCCAGGGTGTATTTCAAATCGTCAGGCTTGCGGCACTGGTAGGTGGGCACGTTCTTGAGGATGGGTTCTTCGCCCAGGTAGAACCGGATCATGTCGGGCACATAGGGGTAGATCGATTTGTCGTCGGCCACACCCGTGCCCACCGCGTTGCAGATCGCCACATGACCGGCTTTGTAGGCCGCCATCAGGCCTGCACAACCCAGCGTCGACGTGGGCCGAAACACCTGGGGGTCCAGAAAATCGTCGTCCACCCGGCGGTAGATCACGTCCACGCGCCTGGGGCCGCGTGTGGTGCGCATGTAGACAAATTGGTCCTTGACGAACAGGTCCTGGCCCTCGACCAGCTCCACCCCCATTTGCTGGGCCAAAAACGCATGCTCGAAGTAGGCGCTGTTGTACATGCCGGGGGTGAGCACCACCACCGTGGGCTCGGCCGTGGTGGCGGGGCTGGAGGCACGCAGGGTCTCCAGCAGCAAATCGGGGTAATGCGCCACCGGCGCCACACGGTGCTGGCTGAACAGTTCGGGAAACAGCCGCATCATCATCTTGCGGTCTTCCAGCATGTAACTCACGCCACTGGGCACGCGCAGGTTGTCTTCGAGCACGTAGTACTCGCCCTGGCCTGCGCTATCGGGGGCGCGCACGATGTCGATGCCGCTGATGTGCGAGTAAATCTGCCTGGGCACGTCCACCCCCACCATCTCGGGGCGAAACTGGGCATTGCCCTCGATCTGTTCGCGCGGGACCACGCCTGCCCTGAGGATGTCCTGCTCGTGGTACACGTCGTGGATGAAACGGTTGAGCGCAGTCACGCGCTGCACCAGGCCCGCCTCCATGCGGGCCCACTCCTGGGCGGCGATCACCCGGGGAATCAGGTCAAAGGGGATCAGCCGCTCGGTGCCCGAGCCGTCTTCGTCCTTGTCGCCATAGACCGCGAAGGTGATGCCCACACGCCGGAAAATCATCTCGGCCTCTTCGCGCCGCGCGGCCATGAGCTGCGGGTCCTGGGCTTTCAACCATTGGGCATAGGCCTGGTAATGGGGTCTCACGTCCTCGGAATCGGCCGCGTCCCCCACAGCGGGCAAGCGGCTGTACATCTCATCGAATTGGCGCATCGCACTTCTCTCCTGTCTCCAGGTTAGCAAGTAATGTACCCAGGGCTGGCAGCCGGCGGCCAGGCCCGATTCAGGGGGGCATGGCATGGTGCCAATAGCGTTGGCGCTCGGCCCGCTCGCACTGCACACGGCCGGGGTCCTGGCTGCGCCAGCGGGCCGCACCGCAGCGCGCACTGTCCACCAGGGCGGTGCCCAGCGCCCGGTAGCGCGCCACCACCTCGGGGGCCGGATGCCCAAAGCGGTTGCGGTAACCGGCCTGAACCAGCGCGATCTGGGGCGCCAGGGCCTGCAAAAACGGCAGGCTCGACGACGTTTTGCTGCCGTGGTGGGGCACCAGCAGCACATCCACCGGCGCCAGACCCGCCTGGACCAGCGCCAGCTCTTGCGGGGCTTCGATGTCCCCCGCCAGCAAGGCCGAGCCCTGGGCGCTGGCGATGCGCAAGACGCAGCTGAGTTCGTTGGGCCTGAGGCTGGCAGAGCGGCGCTCGGGGGCTGGGGGATGGATGATCTCAAAATGCACGCCGTCCCAGACCCAGGACTGCCCGGCCTGGCAGCGCCTCCAGCCTGGACGCAGGCGGTGCAAGGGGTGGGCGTCCTCCAGAGAAGACCACAAAGCGGCTTGCTGTTGCATGGCCAGCACCGCGGCCGCACCGCCCGTGTGGTCGCTGTCGCGGTGGCTGAGCATCAGCACATCCAGGCGCTCGCCCATCTGGGCCAGCAAAGGCACCAGCACGCGGTGCCC
>JAIXXW010000361.1 GCA_027490555.1 Comamonadaceae bacterium
CTGGTGCGCCGGCTGTTGGTGCAAGCCTGCCTGAGCCAGGAGCGGGTGCTGAAAGACCCCGCCCCCAATGCCTTCTTGAGCCAGTTTGGCGCCGATGGCCTGGAGTTCACCGTGAGCTATTGGATCGCCGACCCGGAAAACGGTCAACTGGCCTTGCGTTCGGCCATCAACATGATGATCCTGGCCGCGCTGCGTGAGCACAAGATTGAAATCCCATACCCGCAGCGGGTGATGCACATGGTCAGTCCATCATCGAAGGAAGCCACAAACTGATGCTGGGGAAGGCCAGCAAAATGCCCAGAGCGATGACCAGCACCAGCACCATGGGCCAGACACCTTTGAAGATGTTGGCCAGGCCCACCTGAGGCAGCAAGGTGTTGAGCACGAACAGGTTCATGCCCACCGGCGGCGAAATCAGACCGATCTGGATCACCATCACGATCAGCACGCCAAACCAGACCGGATCAAAGCCCAGCTGCACCACGATGGGAAAAAACAAGGGGATCGTCAGCAAGACCATGGTGAGCTCTTCCATCACCGTGCCCAACAACACGTAGATCGCCATCATCGCGGCCACGATCATGATGGGGGACAGGCCCAGGCCGGTGATCCAGTCCTTGAGCTCGAACGGCAAGCTGGTGTAGTTGACGAAGTTGGCAAAGATCGTGGCGGCAATGAGCAAGGTAAAAAGCATGGCCGTGGTGCGGGCCGATTCAACCAGCACCTGGACCAGAATTTCCCAGGTCAATGCCCTGCGTGCCAGAGCGAAAAGGAATGCCCCGGTGGCCCCCATGCCAGCGCCTTCGGTGGCCGTGAAAAAGCCCCCATAAATGCCGCCCAGCACCAGCACCACCAACAGCAAGACCCCCCAGATGCCGCGCACGGCCTGCAAGCGTTCTGTCCAGCTGAACTTTTCGCCAGCAGGTGCGTGTTCGGGGTCCTGCCAGGTCATCAGCACCACAGCCACCATCATCAACAGCGCCGTCATGATGCCGGGCAAAACGCCAGCAGCAAACAGTTTGCCAATGTGGGTTTCGGTGATGATGCCGTAGATGACCAGGATGGTGGACGGCGGGATCATGATGCCCAGCGTGCCCCCGGCGGCGATCACTCCGGTGGACATCGCGTCGCTGTAACCCATTTTTTTCATCGACGGGTAGGCCACCTTGCTCATGGTGGCTGCGGTGGCGATCGACGAGCCGCAGATCGCGCCAAAGCCCGCACAAGCTGCGATGGTGGCGTGCGCGAGCCCCCCTTTGCGGTGGCCGATGAAGGTGTAAGCCGCATGAAACAACTCATGGGCCAGGCCAGCGCGCGCCACAAAATTGCCCATCAGGATGAACAGCGGGATGACCGACAAGGTGTAGGCAAAACCGGTCTCGTGCACCACCTGGGCGGCACTGGCCATGGCCGGCATCCAGCCGCGCGTCAGCCCAATGCCCACGATGCCCACCAGGCCCATGGAAAAAGCCAATGGCATGCGCAAAAGGGCCAGCGCAAAGATGGCCAAAAATCCAAGCAGGGCTTCGGTCACAGCGTGCCTCCTTCGCCCGAGTTGTCGGCTTGGCCGCTGAAGGCTTTGGCGATGTGCACCAGACCGGTCAGGCCACACAGCACCCCCATGCCTTGGATGAACGGGGCTTTGGGGATTTTCAACTGGGCCGTGGTTTCACCGGTGGTGGCGATGTCTGCGCCCGTCTTCCACATCAGGTAGGCCAGGCCAAACAGCAATGCGGCGCAGGTCAGGTGAACCAGGGCTTGCTGGATCTTTTGAAACCAGGCGGGCAAGACCGCATCCAGGGAGTCGAACACCACGTGCTCCCCCTTGAGCGACACCAGGGGCAGCGCGCCAAAAATGACCACCACCATCAGCAATTCGGTCAGCTCCAGCGAGCCAGGAATGGAGTTGGACCAGATCTTGCGGCCGCTCACATCGAAAAAGGTGAGCACCATGATGCTCAGCAAGGCCAGTCCCGACAGGGTGCCACACAGGGTTTCAAAGATTTTTTTCAAGGTGAGACTCATGCAAAAAACGGTACCTGCATCATAAGCAGGTACCGTTGCAGCGTTCAGGGCTCAGCGCTTGGGCACCAGGCCAAAGCAGGAGTCCATCGGTTTTACTTTTGCAGCTTGGCCACTTCTGCGCGGAATTCGGACAGGATGCGGCCGGGGTCTTTCACGCCTTTGGCCTTGGCAGCCTGGATCCAATCACGCTCGAGTTTGCTGATCCGGATGGTCACGCCGCTGATGAAGGCTGCATCGGCCTTGGTCACTTTCACGCCGTTCTTTTGCATGTTGGCCAAAGCGATGTCGTCCACGCGGTCCCAGGATTTGCCAAAACGGCTGGCCACAGCGTCACCCGACAACTCGTCCACGGCTTTTTTGTCCTCGGCAGACAGGCTGTTGTATTTGGCAGGGTTCATCATGAACACGAAGCTGGTGTTGTACAAGCCACCGGGGAAGGTGGTGGCGTGTTTGATGACCTTGTCGATCTTGAAGGAATCCGTGGATTCGGCAGGGAAGAGCGTGCCGTCCATCACGCCTGTGGACAAGAGTTCATAGGACTCGGGGGCGGGCTTGAGGGTGACGTTCATCTCGAGGCTCTTGGCGATCTCGTTGACCATGCCACCGCCCACGCGGAATTTCATGCCGGCCAGGTCTTCCACCCGGGTGATCGCGCGTTTGGTGTTGAACACAATGCCAGGGCCATGGGTGAAGTAACCCAGCACCTTCACGCCCTGGTGTTCGGCCGCAAACTCGGGGTACTTGGAGGCGATGCGGTTGAAAGCCACAGACAAGGGCTCCGCGCGGTCACCCATGAAAGGGAATTCCGCCACTTGGGTCAACACAAAGCGGCCGGGGGTGTAGCCGTGCACGGTGAAGGAGACGTCGGCCAGGCCATTGCGGATGGCGTCATAGGTGCCCACCGGCGGGGTCACGGCACGGGGCAGGATGTTGCAACGCACCCGGTTGGCCGTTCTGGCGGTCAGCGCATCGCACCATTCTTTTTGGGCGACAGACAGGCCGTGCGTGGGGGGCACCCAGCTCGAGACGGTCAAAACGGTTTGCGCTTGGGCCAGGCCAGTGAGGCTGGTCAGGGCCACAGCCGCCAGGGAGATCAGGGTTTTTTTCATCGAGGGGCTCCATTTAATTGGTTACAAATCATAATCTAATCCCGACCAGGTCAGATCAAAATCCATGTTAACCCTGAGTGGCCGACCGCTTGGTCGGTGAATTCCCGGGGGTCTTGCGGAAAATCGGGATGTTTCATGTCCTTAAATTCGAACGATCGTGCTTTTTTAGTCATAATCGGGTGTTCGCACTGAGGTTTTGATGCACAATTGACGTTTACGTCAACGTTAACCTTTTCCAAGGCGTCACCCACGATGGCTTGGGTTTTGAACTTCCAATGGAGTTGATTTCATGAAAATTTTGGTTCCAGTCAAGCGGGTGGTGGACTACAACGTCAAGGTGCGTGTCAAGTCCGATGGTTCGGGCGTGGACATCGCCAACGTCAAGATGAGCATGAACCCCTTTGACGAGATCGCCGTCGAAGAAGCCGTCCGTCTGAAGGAAAAAGGTCTGGCCACCGAAGTGATTGCCGTCTCTTGCGGTGTCACCCAGTGCCAGGAAACCCTGCGCACCGCCATGGCCATCGGTGCCGACCGTGGCATCCTGGTCGAGACACCCGCTGACCTGGACTTGCAGCCCCTGGCGGTGGCCAAACTGCTCAAGGCCTTGGTGGACAAGGAACAACCCGGCCTGATCATCCTGGGCAAGCAGGCCATCGACGATGACTGCAACCAGACCGGGCAGATGCTGGCGGCTTTGGCCGATCTGCCCCAAGCCACATTCGCCTCCAAGGTGGAAATCGTGGACGGCAAAGCCCTGGTGACCCGTGAGATCGACGGGGGCCTGGAGACCTTGTCGGTGTCCATGCCCGCCGTGATCACCACCGACCTGCGCTTGAACGAGCCGCGTTATGTCACGCTGCCCAACATCATGAAGGCCAAGAAAAAGCAGCTCGACAACTTCAAGCCGGAAGACCTGGGTGTGGATGTGGCCCCGCGCATCAAAACCCTGAAAGTGGCCGAGCCCGCCAAGCGCAGTGCCGGCATCAAGGTGCCCGATGTGGCCACGCTGGTGGACAAATTGAAAAACGTTGCAAAGGTAATCTGACCATGACCGCTCTCGTTATTGCCGAACACGACAACGCCTCGATCAAAGGC
>JAIXXW010000260.1 GCA_027490555.1 Comamonadaceae bacterium
GCGCAGCAGGGTCACGGCGCGGATGCCGATCTGCAGGTGCTGGTGGACGCGTTCGCGGTAAAAGTGGTTGGCCATGCCGGGCAGCTTGATCTCGCCGTGCAGCGGCTTGTCGCTCACGCACAGCAAGGTGCCGTAGGGCACCCGGAAACGAAAACCGTTGGCGGCAATCGTGGCGCTTTCCATGTCGAGCGCCACCGCGCGGCTTTGGCTGAAGCGCCGCTGCGGTGTGCTGGCCACATTGTGGGTGGGCAGCAGCTCCCAGTTGCGGTTGTCGGTGCTGGCCACGGTGCCGGTGCGCATCAGGCGTTTGAGCTCGGCCCCCTGGCTGCCGGTGACTTCGGAGACGGCCCGCTCCAGCGCCACCTGCACCTCGGCCAGTGCCGGGATCGGCACCCACAGGGGCAGCTCTTCGTCCAGCACATGGTCTTCGCGCACATAGGCGTGGGCCAGCACGTAGTCGCCCAGCTGCTGCGTGGTGCGCAGGCCCGCGCAGTGGCCCAGCA
This sequence comes from Comamonadaceae bacterium, assembly GCA_027490555.1. Lineage (GTDB taxonomy): Bacteria > Pseudomonadota > Gammaproteobacteria > Burkholderiales > Burkholderiaceae_C > Limnohabitans_A. The sequence goes on from JAIXXW010000260.1 coordinate 504, forward strand.
TCAGCCAGGCGTGGGGGCGCAGCACGGCGATGTGGTCGGTGATGGTTTTGGCATTGGCCGGGCCCACGCCGATGTTGACCATGGTGATGCCGCTGTGGCCCTTGCGCACCAGGTGGTAGCCAGGCATTTGCGGCAGGCGCGGCGGGGTTTGCCCCAGGGCGTTCGCGTCCTCGGGGGGCAGACCCACACGGCGCGTGACCATGTTGCCGGGCTCGACAAAGGCGATGTAGGCGCTGTCCGGGTTTTGCATCTCGGCGCGGCCCAGGGCGATGAACTCGTCGATGTAGAACTGGTAGTTGGTGAACAGCACATAGTTCTGAAACCAGCGCGGCGAGGTGCCGGTGTAGTGGCGCAGGCGCTGCAGCGAATAGTCGATGCGTGGCGCGGTGAACAGCGACAGCGGCCGGGCTTCGGCGCCGGCAGGCTCATGGGTGCCGTTGGCGATGCCGTCGTCCATGGCGGCCAGGTCCGGCAGGTCGAACACCTCGCGCATGCGGGCCTGGCGCTCGGGGCTCAGGCTGCCTTCCATGTGCTCGTCTTCGGCAAACGAAAAATGGATGGGGATCGGTTGGTTGCTGGTGCCCACCTGCAGGGCCACGCCGTGGTTTTTGAGCAGCAGCGCCAGTTGCTGGCGGATGTAAAAGGCAAACAGGTCGGGCCGGGTGAGGGTGGTTTCAAAACGGCCGGGCTCGGCCACAAAGCCGTAGCTCAGGCGGCTGTCCAGGCCGGTGCTTTGGCGGGTGGCGCTGCTGACCTGCACCCGCACATAGGGGTAAAACGCCCGCACCCGGGTGTCCGTCATGTCTGCGCCCGCCACAAACTCCCGCATCGCCTGGCGCAGGTGGTTCACGCTGTGATGGTAGATGTGCTGGATTTGCGCCAGGGCGCTGTCGGCATCGTGGTGCTCGGAAGGGGCGATGAAGGGCGGCAGGTGCTGCATGGCGGGTCCTGAAAAGGTGCTGGGGCTTGAGCGGCTCTGTCGGAAGATTCTGGGACAGTTCCATGACCAAGGCGTGGCAAATCAACCTGGGGCATTGGGGCAAATATACCCCGGCCTTGCGCGCAGTCCTGAGTCTGGAAATCACCACACGGCATGCAGTGTGTCACTCTGATTCATGGGTGACCCAGATGGACTTTTTGTAGCTTTCAAGCTACAATTTTCCGCATGTATGAATTGAGACACTACACCACCTCAGAGGGAGAAAACCTCTTCCTGCAATGGCTGGATGGCGTTAGAGATCGTCAAGCACAAGCTCGGATAGCGGCTCGAATGACACGTCTGAACAATGGCAACTTCGGTGACTGCAAGTCTGTGGGCAGCGGCGTGTGGGAGTTGCGCATAGATTGGGGACCGGGTTACCGAATCTACTACGCGTTAGAGGGCAAGCAAGTCGTGTTGTTGTGTGAAGGAGGTGACAAGCGCACGCAAGTTGCTGACATTGAACGGGCTATTGAGCGATGGAATGAATGGCAAACAAGGGGTAAAAAATGATTAAGACTGTAAAGCACGATGAATGGCTTTTAGAACAACTCAAGGATGGCGAGTTTGCAGCCGAGTACCTGAATGCAGCCAGTGAAGACGATGATCCAAAAACCTACCTCTCGGCCCTCAGAAAGGTTGTCGAGGCAAGAGGGGGAATGGCGGCTGTTTCGGAGAAAGCGCATCTTTCGCGCGAGACGCTGTATCGAACACTTTCAACGCGTGGCAACCCAACGATTCGAACGCTCAGCGCCATCCTCAAAGCTACAGGACTGAAGTTCGGAGTCTCCGCACACAACTAGGTGTGATGTTTCAATAGGTTGTTCATCCGGACAGGTCTGGAAAACTGGAGTTACCACGCTTCAGCTTCACAAAGGAAACCCGCCGGATGAACAGCCATAAGAATGCCAGACTTACCTTTGAAGGACGCAAATTGTTGATTGAACGCATTGCCATGTTGGGCTTGAAGGCTGCGGCCCATGCAGCAGGCGTCAGTGTGCACACAGCGCGCAAATGGCAAATACGCTTTCAAGAGCATGGCCTGACAGCTCTATTGGATCGCAGTTCCCGCCCCATCAAGACGCGCAGCACCATCGATACCGTTGTGTTGCTTCGCATTGAGCAGCTTCGCCGAAATCGAATGCCTATGCGCCGCATTGCCTCAACCGTCGGGCGAAGTGTTGCTACCGTCAGTCGGGTATTGGCCAGCGTGGGTTTATCCAGTCTCAAAGCCTTGGAGCCCAAACTGGCCACAGTGCGCTATGAGCGAGAGGCACCAGGCGAGTTGCTACACATGGATACCAAGAAACTTGGCCGCATCGTGCGCCCCAGTCATCGGGTCACTGGTGATCGTCGAGATTCGGTCACGGGTGCGGGCTGGGAAGTGGCTCATGTGGCCATAGACGATCACTCAAGGGTGAGCTTTGTCCAAATGCACCCGGATGAGAAAAAGCTCTCGGCAGTGGAGTTCCTTAAGGCTGCGGTAGCCCATTACCAAGCCTTGGGCGTGACCATCAAGCGCTTGATCACAGACAATGGGGCCGCCTATCGCTCGCAGCTGTTTGCTCGCACCTGCCAGGCTCTGGGAATCAAACACACGTTCACCAAGCCATACCGACCACAAACTAACGGCAAGGCCGAACGATTTATCCAGACGTGCCTGCGGGAGTGGGCTTATGGCCGGATCTGGGCCAATAGTGAAGAGCGGACCGCCTGGCTGCCAGCATTTGTCACCTACTACAACACCCGCAGGCCCCACTCGGCCTTGGGGTACAAACCTCCAGCTTCCCGCCTTAGCGGGAATAACCTATTGCAACTCAACAACTAGGCATCGTGGTGCAGGGAAGGAACATCGAAGGGCGGCAGGTGCCCAAGTTGCAGGACCTGCCTTGACCGCTCACATGTTACGCCGGTACTGACCGCCCACCTCGAACAGCGCGTGGGTGATCTGGCCCAGGGAGCAGACCCGCACCGCGTCCATCAGCACCTCGAACACATTGCCGTTGTCGATCACGGCTTGTTGCAGGCGTTGGAGCATGGCCGGCGCCTGAGCGGCGTGGCGGGCGTGGAAGTCGTTCAGGCGTTGCAGCTGGCTTTGCTTTTCTTCTTCGGTCGAGCGGGCCAGCTCCAGGCTCTCGGGCACCGGGTCGCCCTTGGGGTTGCGGAAGGTGTTGACGCCGATGATGGGCAGCTCGCCGGTGTGCTTGAGCATCTCGTAGTGCATGCTCTCGTCCTGGATCTTGCCGCGCTGGTAGCCCGTCTCCATGGCGCCGAGCACACCGCCGCGCTCGGCGATCTTCTCAAACTCGGCCAGCACGGCTTCTTCGACCAGCTCGGTGAGCTCTTCGATGATGAAGGCGCCCTGGTTGGGGTTTTCGTTTTTGGCCAGACCCCATTCGCGGTTGATGATGAGCTGGATCGCCATGGCGCGGCGCACCGAGTCTTCGGTGGGCGTGGTGATGGCTTCGTCGAACGCGTTGGTGTGCAGGCTGTTGCAGTTGTCGTAAATGGCAATCAGCGCCTGCAGCGTGGTGCGGATGTCGTTGAACTGGATCTCCTGCGCGTGCAGGCTGCGGCCCGAGGTCTGGATGTGGTACTTGAGCTTTTGGCTGCGTTCGTTGGCGCCGTATTTCTCTTTCATGGCCACCGCCCAGATGCGGCGCGCCACGCGGCCCATCACGGTGTACTCCGGGTCCATGCCGTTGCTGAAGAAGAAGCTCAGGTTGGGCGCGAAGTCGTCGATGTGCATGCCGCGCGCCAGGTAGGCTTCCACAAAGGTGAAGCCGTTGGAGAGCGTGAAGGCCAGTTGCGAGATCGGGTTGGCCCCGGCCTCGGCGATGTGGTAGCCCGAGATGGACACCGAGTAGAAGTTGCGCACGTCGTGGTGCACAAAATACTCGGCGATGTCGCCCATGACCTTGAGCGAGAACTCGGTGGAGAAGATGCAGGTGTTCTGACCCTGGTCTTCTTTCAGGATGTCAGCCTGCACCGTGCCGCGCACATTGGCGAGCACCCATTCCTTGATCTTGGCGGTCTCGGTCTCGGTGGGCTCGCGGCCGTTTTCGGCTTTGAACTTGTCGATGTTCTGGTCGATGGCCGTGTTCATGAACATGGCCAGGATGGACGGCGCGGGGCCGTTGATCGTCATCGACACGCTGGTGCTGGGGTTGCACAGGTCAAAGCCCGA
>JAIXXW010000358.1 GCA_027490555.1 Comamonadaceae bacterium
AGCTTGATGCCGCTGATGTGCAAGGTGATGCCCCGGCTGGCCAGTTGGCGCTGCAGCTGGCCAAAGGTTTCCACCCCCGTCACGTCGATGCGGTTGATGGGTTGGGCAAACAGGCAGACGTGCTCCACATCGGGGTGCTGGGCCAGATGTTCGGTGATGGCCCGGTCAAAGTCGCTGGCCGCGGCAAAGTCCAGTTCGGCATCCATGCGCAGCGCATACAGCCGGGGCGCCAGGGGCGGCAGATGCCACAGGTGCCGGTCGCGCAGGCTGCCGTCGGGGTGCAGGCCCACTTCGATGATGCGCGGGTGCAGCCGGGTGTGCAAAAAGTGGCTCAGCCCCACCAGCACGCCGGTCATCACGCCCCAGTAAATGCGCGGTGCGGTCAGCAAGGTCATGGCAAAGGTGATGCCCGCCGTCAGGGTCTCGATGCGGCCCACACGCCAGAGGTTCAAAAACTGCCGGGGCTGAAACAGGTTCAGCACGGCTGCGATCACGGCCGCCGACATGACCGAGCGCGGCACATACTGCAAAGCGGGCATGAGCAAGAGCAAGGCCAGCAGCACAAAACCGACCGAGGAGACCACCGCCCAGCCCGAGCGCGCACCGGCATACAGCATGAGGGCCGAGCGTGAAAAGGAGGTGCTGGTGGCAAAGCTGCCCGAAAAAGCCGAAGCCAGCTTGGCCAGGCCCTGGCTGAAGAGTTCGGTGCTGTCGTCCCAGCGTTTGCCGTCGCGACGGCATTCGATGCGGGCGCTCGAGGCGGTCTCGAGGAAGCTCACCAGCGCGATCACCATGGCCGGTACCCACAGCTGGTTGATCATGTCCAGGCCGGGCCATGTGGGCCAGTAGAACTCGGGCAGGCCCGAAGGCAGCAGGCCGACCACTGCGCCGTGACTCTGGTAATCGGTGGCATAGGCGATGGCCGAGGCGATGCCCATGACGATCATGATGCCGGGCCAGCGCGGCTTGAAATGCCGCAGCAGCAAAAGCACGACCAAGCTGCCCAGACCAAACAGGGCGGGCCAACTGGCCAGCCAGGTGGGCCAGGTCTGCAGGTCCCAACTCCAGGCCTTGACGCCCAACAAACCGGGCACTTGCGAGGCCATGATGAGCAAGGATGCGGCCTGGGTGAAGCCCATCATCACCGGGGCGCTCACCAGGTTGATCAGCCAGCCGTAGTGCCCCAGGCCCAGCAGCAGCTGGATGGCCCCCGAGAGCAGCGACAGCCACACCGCCAGCGCCACCCATTCGGGCGATCCGGGCTCGGCCATGCCGGTGAGGGAGGCCCCAATCAGCACACACGTCAGGGCGGCAGGCCCCACCGACAAGCGGTTGGCGCTGCCAAACAGCACGGCCAGCAAAGCCGGGATCAGGCAGGCGTAAAGCCCGGTGACCAGGGGCATGCCGGCCAGACCGGCATAGGCCACCGCCTGCGGCACCATGACCAGCGCCACCGTCAGGCCCGCCAGCACCTCGACCCGGGCCAGTGGTGGCGTGAGGCGGGGCCACTGGCGGAAGGTGAAAAAGCGTTGCATCCCAGGCATGCCCGATCTTAGCCCCCTGGGCTTCAGCGCTGGGGCATGTCCTTGACCGAGTAGCCCAGGCTGATGGTCGCGTCTTCGGGGATGGCGGGCACGGTGGCGTTCCAGGCTTCCCAGGCGGCACGCAGGCTCTGCAGCTTCTCGGGCTGGTGCTGGGCCAGGTTGGCTCGCTCGCGCTCGTCGGCCGGGATGTTGAACAAATAATCGTGGCCGTCCACCCGCAGGTATTTGTAGTCGCCCATGCGCAAGGCGCGCTGGCCCCGGTGGTTCATGCGCCAGTACAGGGGCCGCTCGAACCGGTGCTGGGCATCGCGCAGCACGGGGGTGAGCGACACGCCGTCAAAGGGGTGGGCCGGGTCGGCTTGTGCACCGGCCAGCTCGACCAGGGTGGCCGACCAGTCCATGGTCATGCAGTGCTGGGTGGATGTGCCGCCCGGCGCAATCGCGGCGGGCCAGTGCGCGATCCAGGGCACGCGGATGCCGCCTTCGGTCAGATCCATCTTGCCGCCGACCAGGGGCCAGTTGTCAGAGAAACGCTCGCCGCCGTTGTCGCTGGTGAAGACGATCAGGGTGTTGTCGAGTTGGCCGTTTTTCTTGAGCGCCTCGACCAGCCAGCCGATGCCTTCGTCCATGTGGTGGATCATGCGCTGGTAGGTGTGGATGTTGCCGCCGTGCAGGTGGAACAGGTTGTCCTTGACCTCGGCGGCCTTGTCATGGTCTTCGCGGGTTTCCCAGGGCCAGTGCGGCGCGGTGTAGTGCAGGCTTAAAAAGAAAGGCGTGCCCTGCGCGGCGCCGGGGGCCATGCGGTTCACATAGTCCACCGCCTTGTGCGAGAGCAGGTCGGTCAGGTAGCCGTCTGCGTGCTGTTCTTGCTCGCCCGCGTACAGGTCGTGCGTGCCGTTGTTGCTGGCGTGGGTGAAGTAGTCCACCCCGCCCGACATGGGGCCAAAGAACTCTTCGTAGCCCGACTTGAGGGGGCCAAAGTGTGGCGGGTAGCCCAGGTGCCATTTGCCGATCAGGGCAGTGCGGTAGCCGCTGGCCTTGAGCAGCGAGGGCAGGGTGGGGTGATCAGGGGGCAGGCCCAGCACGGCGCTGCCTTTGCTCTTGCTGTTGATGGGCTCGTCGGCCCCGCCGCGCAGCCGGTACTGGTAGCGGGCGGTCATGAGGGCAAAGCGGGTGGGCGAGCACACGGGCGAGTTGGCATAGCCCTGCGTGAACTTCAGGCCGCCTGCGGCGAGCTGGTCGAGCACGGGCGAGACCTTGCCGAAAGCGGCATCGCGGCCGCCGTAGCAGCCCAGGTCCGCAAAGCCGAGGTCGTCGGCCACGATGAAGACGATGTTGGGGCGTGGCTGGGTCATGGGCAGGTTTCAGTCGACCTTCATGCCGGTCGCGCGGATCACGCGGCCGTACTGGTCCGAGAGTTTGTTCAGGCGTTGGGCGGCGGCGCTGCCGGTCAGGCCTTCGTAGGCCATGTCCAGATCGTTCAGGCGGGTTTGCAGCTCGGGCCGGGCCAGGGCATCGGTGATGGCTTTGGCCAGGGTTTGCATCAGCGGCTCGGGGGTGTTGGCCGGGGCCATGACCACGTACAGCACTTCGCTTTCCAGCTCCTTGAAGCCCGCTTCGGCGATGGTGGGCACATCGGGGGCCAGGCGCGAGCGTTTGCGGCTGGTCACCGCCAGTGGGGTGATCTTGCCGGCCTTGACCTGCGGCAGCATGCCGGGGGTGGCCAGTGTGCCGCCATCGACCTCACCCGAGACCACCGCCATGACGGCCGGCGAATTGCCCCGGTAGGGCACATGCACCAGCCGCGTGGCGGCCGAGACGTTGCTCATGTTGACCCACAGGTGACCGGGTGAGCCGTTGCCGCCCGAGCTGAAGTTGAGGCTGCGGTCGCGCGAGACCTGCATGAAGTCTCTCACCGACTTGATGCCGGTGGCGGGATGCACACCCAACAACAGCCCCGAGCTGGAAATCACCACCAGAGGCTTGAGGTCGGCCTCCTTGTAGGGCATGGTCTTGTAAATGTGCGGGTTGATGGTGTGGGTGGTGTCGATGCCCCACAGCAGGGTGTGGCCATCGCCTGGGGACTTGGCCACCAGATCGGCCCCCACATTGCCGGCGGCACCGGCTTTGTTCTCGACCACAAACGGCTGGTTGAACTGTTTTTGCAGCACATCGCCCACGCTGCGGGCCAGGATGTCGGAGGGGCCGCCGGGTGGGAAGCTGTTGATGAATTTGACCGGCTTGCTGGGCCAGGAGGGTGTTTGGGCCATGGCGGCTGCGCCCATCAGCAGGGCCAGGCTGCCCAGCAGGCATTGGCGTCGGACAAGGTGAATCATGGGGTCTCCTTCGAGGTGTCAATCCAGCTGCACGCCGGTGGCTTTGATGGGCTTTTCCCAACGCGCCAGGTCGGCCCGCTGGGCTGCTGCCAGATCGGCCGAGTTGGAGCCAATCGGTTCATAGCCCAGCTTGACCAGTTTGTCGCGCATGGCAGGGTCGCGGGTGATTTTCATCATGGCTTTTTCCAGCCGGGTCAGGGTGTCACCGCGCAGGCCCGCCGGACCGTACATGGCAAACCAGGCGGTGGCTTCCATCGGGATGCCCGATTCCCTCAGCGTGGGCACTTCGGGCACTTGCGGGTCGCGCTGGCTCCCGGTGACGGCGATGATGCGGACTTTGCCGGTGCGGTGCAGTTCGGCGGTTTCGGACACCACATCGAACTTGTAGCCGATGTGGCCACCCAGCAGCGCGGTGTTGGCCGGGGCACCGCCCTGGAAAGGGATGTGGTTGAGGGCGATGCCCGCCGACTGCTCCATCAGCACGCCCATGAAGTGGGGCAGGGTGCCGGCGCCCGGTGTGCCATAGTTGGCCGAGCTCGGATCGGTTTTGGCCTTGGCCACCATCTCGGCCACGGTTTTCACGTTGCTGGCAGGGCCAGAGACCACGCCGAACTGGAATCGGGCAATTTGCGAGATGGGTGTGAAGTCCTTGACCGCGTCGTAATCGAGCTTTTTGTAGACGTGGGGAAACAGCACCATGGGCCCGCTGGGCAGGATGATCACGGTCTGGCCATCCGGCTTGGCCGCCTTGGTCAAGTTCAAGGCGATGCGACCGCCCGCGCCCGGCTTGTTGTCCACCACGATGGGCCCGAAGTCGTCTTTCAGGGCTTCGGCCACCATGCGGGCCAGCACATCGGCAGAACCCCCGGGTGGAAAGCCGACAAGGATTTTCAGGGGCGGTTTGTCCTGGGCGAAGACCCCAGGGCTCAGCACGGACAGGGACAAGACCGACAACGCCAAGGCCCGGCGGGCGTTGAACTGGGACATGCTCTTCATGAGGTACTCCTGGAGCGAGGGCTGCCGACCCTCCGAAAAATGGCAAGGCAGGTCAAAATGTAACCTCGTCAGCGACGGTTTCCCCCAAGCACCATGACCCTGGTAAACCCTGATGCCCGTGTTCTCTTTTCTGCCGCCGGCCTCGGCCCAGCCCAGGCGTTCTGAACGCCAGGCGGTTTGGCGCCGCTGCGCAGTGGCTTCGGCGTTGCACCGTTGCCAAGCGCTTGGCCGCATCGCGGCCTGGCGAGCCTGCTGGCTGCTGGGCTGGCTTGGCAGCAGCCTGTGCCTGGCGGCTGAGACCTGGCCCGGCTGGGTGAGCTGGGTGATGGATGGCGACACCGTTGTGCTGGTGCGTGCCGGCCAGACCGAGCCCGTGCGCCTGCGCATCGATGGTGTGGATGCCCCCGAGACCTGCCAGCCCGGGGGCATGGCGTCGCGCGATGCGCTGATTCGCCTGGCCCTGCGCAAAGAAGTTCAGGTGACCGATTTGGGCCAGGACAGCTATGGCCGGCAGGTGGGGCGCCTGACGGTGGAGGGCGTCGATCTGGGGGCCCAGATGGTGGGCTCTGGCATGGCCTGGGCCTACCACTTTCGAACGGGTCGGGGGCCTTATGCGCCCTTGCAGCAGATGGCGCAAAAAGAAAAGCGGGGCTTGTTTGCCGCCGAGGGGGCGGCGATGTCGCCCGCCGTCTTCAGGCGCTTTCATGGCGCGTGCCAGGCCCACCCAGGCCAGTGAGCGGTCAGGGCCGCGTCGGGCCGCAGACCGGGCAGGCTGGGTTGCGTTGCATGCGGATGTCGGTCCAGGACAACTCCCGGCCATCGAGCATGAGCAAACGCCCGGCCATGTGGCTGCCCATGCCGCTGAGGATCTTCAGGGCTTCAGCCGCCTGGACCGTGCCGATGATGCCCACCAGTGGCGCAAACACGCCCAGGGTGGCGCAGCGGGTTTCTTCGGGCGATTGCTCGGGCGGGAAGATGCAGGCGTAGCAGGGCGCCTCGGCCTGGGTGCTGTCGTACACCGCCACCTGACCGTCCATGCGGATGGCAGCGCCCGACACCAGGGGTTTGCGGTGTTGCACACAGGCCAGGTTGACCGCCTGGCGGGTGGCAAAGTTGTCGCAGCAGTCGATGACCACATCGGCCTGGGGCACCAGGGTGTGGAGCAGCGCTGCATCGGCCCTTTGGGTGATGGGGGTCACGTGCACGTCGGGGTTGATCTGGGCGATCGCGGTGCGCACGGAGTCGGCTTTGGACTGCCCGATGCGATCGAGCGTGTGGGCGATCTGGCGTTGCAAATTGGTGGCATCGACCGTGTCGTGGTCCACCACCGTGATGCGGCCCACCCCCGCACTGCCCAGGTACAGCGCCACCGGTGAGCCTAAACCGCCTGCCCCGATCACCAGGGCCTGCGAGGCCAGGAGCTTTTCCTGGCCATCGATCCCCAACTCGTTGAGCAAAATGTGCCGGGAATAGCGCAGCAGTTGGGTGTCGTCCATGCAGGGCCTCCCTGAGGGCGCAACTCAGTCTTTTTTCTCGACTTTGCGTTCGGCCAATGTGGTGCTGGCTTTCACGGGCAAGCCTTTGAGCTGCCGGATGGCCTGCGCCAGTTGGAAATCCTTGTCGGAGCCGAACTCGGGCAAGCGGCGTTCGGCTGCTGGCTTTCTGGCGTCTTCTTCCAGCTTCTTGAGAGCCTCTTCGCGGGCTTGTTCGCGGGCGGGGTCTTTGGCTTCTTCGGCTTGCCTGCCGTTGGACAGGTGTTTTTGCAGATCGGCTTCGCGGGTGCGCAGTGCGGCAAAGACATTGCCGGTTTCGGTTTCGTCCAGCATCACATCGGGCACGATGCCCTTGGCCTGGATGGCGCGGCCGCTGGGGGTGTAATAACGGGCCGTGGTGATCTTCAGGGCGGTGTCGGGGCCCAGCTGGCGCACCGTCTGGACCGAGCCTTTGCCAAAAGTCTGGCTGCCCATCAGGGTGGCCCGTTTGTAATCCTGCAGGGCACCGGCCACGATCTCGCTGGCCGAGGCCGAGCCTTCATTGACCAGCACCACCAGGGGGACTTTCTTCAAGGCGCCGTTGGTGGCCTGTGTCATCCGGGTGATCGGGTCGTTGCTGCTGTTGCGCCGCCAGAACTGGGGTGAGGCCCTGTAAGTGAACTTGCTCTCTTCGAGCTGGCCATTGGTGGTGACCACGGTGACGTTCTCTGGCAAAAAGGCTGCAGAAAGCGCCACGGCCGCATCGAGCAGACCGCCCGGGTCGTTGCGCAAGTCGAGCACCAAGCCCTTGATCTGCGGGTCCTGTTTGTACATTTCCTCGATCTTGCGGGCGAAGTCTTCCACCGTGCGTTCTTGGAACTGCGACACCCGGATCCAGCCGAATCCGGGCTCGATCAGCCGGGATTTGACCGACTGGGTCTTGATTTCTTCGCGGATGATGGTGACCGGGAAGGTGCGGTTTTCGGATCTGCGGAAAACCGTCAGCACCACCTTGGTTTTGGGCTCACCGCGCATGCGCTTGACGGCTTCGCTCAGCGGCATGCCTTTGAGCGGGGTGTCGTCCACTTTGGTGATCAGGTCGTTGGGCTTGAGACCTGCACGGTCGGCCGGTGAACCTTCGATGGGCGAGACCACCTTGACCACGCCGTCTTCCTGGCTGATTTCGATGCCAACGCCCACGAACCTCCCGGAGGTGCCTTCAGAGAATTCGCGGAAACTTTTCTTGTCGAAATACTGGGAGTGCGGGTCCAGGCTGGAGACCATGCCGGAGATGGCTTCGGTGATGAGCTTGCGCTCGTCCACAGGCTCAACGTAGTCGCTCTTGACCATGCCAAAGACGGCTGCCAGCTGCTGCAACTCTTCCAGGGGCAGGGGCGCCATGCTGCCGCGGGCCACGGTTTGCAAGGACATCGTGGTCAGCGCCCCCGCCAGGGCGCCAACGCTGAGCCAGCCGACGATCTTGAGTTTGTGTCCCATGTGCGTGTGCGTGTTCGGTGGAAATCGGCTCAATATACACCCGCAAGCCCTGTGGCGTGGGGCTGGGCGTGTAATTTCCTGTAAAGGCGACGGCTCAGCCTTTGGCCTGGCTGGCCACCGCAGCGGCAGCGCGCGCAGCCGCCTCGGCATCGCCCAAATAGTAGTGGCGGATGGGGCGCAGTTCGGCGTCCAGTTCATAGACCAGCGGGATGCCGTTGGGGATGTTCAGGCCCACGATGTCCTGCTCGGACACACCGTCCAGGTACTTGATCAGGGCGCGGATGGAGTTGCCATGGGCCGCGATCAGAATGCGCTCGCCGTTTTGGATGCGCGGCGCAATCACGTTTTGCCAGTAAGGCACCACGCGGGCCACGGTGTCTTTCAGGCACTCGGTCAGGGGCATGTCTTGGGCGGCAATGTGCGCATAGCGGCGGTCGCTGCTTTCGCAGCGGGGGTCGTTGGCCTCCAGGGCGGGTGGCGGCGTGTCGTAGCTGCGGCGCCAGGCCAGCACCTGTTCCTCGCCGAACTGCTTGGCCATGTCGGCTTTGTTGAGCCCTTGCAAGGCGCCGTAATGCCGCTCGTTGAGGCGGTAGTCCTTGATCACCGGCAACCAGGTGCGATCCATTTCGTCCAGGGTGTACCACAACGTGTGGATCGCCCGTTTGAGCACCGAGGTGAAGCACAGATCAAAGTCCCATCCCTCAGCCTTGAGGAGTTTGCCCGCCGACATGGCCTGGCTGACGCCGGTTGGGGTCAGGTCCACATCGGTCCAACCGGTGAATCGGTTTTCCAGGTTCCAGATGGACTCGCCATGGCGGATAAGAACAAGTTTGTACATGGATAAAAGGGGGCGCGATAAGGGTTGGCGACAAAGGTGAAGCCCGTCATTTTAGAATCCGCGCTGGTGGGCCTGGACGAGGGCCTGTGTTTTTTTGCCCTAAAAGGTTGGATTTGTGAACTTTCTCCTCGAAAACTGGATGTTGCTGACCGTGGCTTTGGCCTCGGGTTTTGCCTTGCTCTTGCCCACACTGAACAAGGCCGGCAGCCTCGATCCGCAGGCCGTGGTGCAGCTCATGAACCGTGAAAAGGCGGTGGTGATCGATGTGTGTGAGCCCGATGAGTTCGCGCGCGGCCACATCGTCGGTGCGAAAAACCTGCCCTTGGCCCAGGTGAACGACAAACTGGCACAGCTGGTGAAAAACAAGTCGACCCCGGTGGTGATGGTTTGCCAGGTGGGCGCACGTTCGTCCCGGGCCGTGGCTGCGGCGCGCAAGCTGGGCTATGAAAACGTCCAATCGCTGTCCGGGGGGCTGCGGGCCTGGGTGGCCGCCAGCATGCCGACCGAAAAAGCCTGATCACGCCATCGCCATTTCCCATTTTTGAGGTTCATACATGCAAGCCGTCAAGATGTACACCACCGCCGTTTGCCCTTACTGCACGCGTGCCAAGCAAATCCTCAAGTCCAAGGGGGTGGCCCAGATCGAGGAAATCCGCATCGACACCGATCCGGCGCAGCGCGACCACATGATGCAGACCACAGGTCGCCGCACGGTCCCCCAGATCTTCATCGGCGCCACCCATGTGGGCGG
>JAIXXW010000277.1 GCA_027490555.1 Comamonadaceae bacterium
ATCAGGTGGATGCCGGCGGCACGCGCTTTTTGCGCCAGGCGGGCAATCAGCTCCTCGATCTTCTTGCCCACCACCATCATCAGGTCGGCCAGCTCGTCGATCACCACCACGATGTGCGGCAGGCGCTTGAGCGGCTCGGGGTCGTCGGGCGTCAGGCTGAAGGGGTTGTAGATGAACTCCTCGCGCGCGGTGGCTTCGTCGATTTTCTGGTTGAAACCGGCCAGATTGCGCACGCCCATCTTGCTCATGAGCTTGTAGCGTTTTTCCATCTCGGCCACGCACCAGTTCAGGCCGTGCGCGGCTTGGCGCATGTCGGTGACCACCGGGGCCAGCAGGTGCGGGATGCCCTCGTAGACCGACATTTCCAACATCTTGGGGTCGATCATCAACAGGCGCACATCGCGGGCCTCGGCCTTGTAGAGCAAGGACAGGATCATGGCGTTGATGCCCACGGATTTGCCCGAACCGGTGGTGCCCGCCACCAGCACATGCGGCATCTTGGCCAGATCGGCCACCACCGGGTTGCCGATGATGTCCTTGCCGAGCCCCATGGTGAGCATGGACTTGGCTTCGTTGTAGACCTGAGAGCCCAGGATTTCGCTGAGCTTGATCGACTGGCGCTTGGCGTTGGGCAACTCCAGCGCCATGTAGTTCTTGCCCGGGATGGTCTCGATCACGCGGATGGAGACCAGGCTCAGCGAGCGCGCCAGGTCCTTGGCCAGGTTCACCACCTGGGAGCCTTTGACGCCGGTGGCCGGTTCGATTTCGTAGCGGGTGATCACCGGGCCGGGGGCTGCGGCCACCACACGCACCTCGACACCGAAATCCTTGAGTTTTTTCTCGATCAGGCGGCTGGTCATCTCCAGCGTCTCGGGCGACACGGTTTCTTGGCGGACCGACAAGCTGTCGAGCAGGTCCACCTGGGGCAATTTGCTGTCGGGCAGTTCCTTGAACAGGGGTTTTTGCCGTTCCTTGACCACGCGCTCGCTGCGCGGCACTTCGGTGACCGCAGGCTCGATGACCCGGGCCACGGGTGCCGGTGGTACAGGCACGGGCTCCAGGTCGAGCTGCCCTTCGGGCGCCACCATGGGGTCGAGGTCCCAGCGCGGCTCGATGGCCTGGGCAGGCTGGGATGTCTCGCGTTCGCGCATCGCGCGCTGGCCCAGGGCCAGGTCTTCCTCGATTTCGCGTTTGACGTGGCGCGATTGAATCAGTCCATCGATGCGCGCGCCCAGGGACTCAGCCAGCTCACCCCAGGAAAAACGGAACACCCAGGACGCCCCCAAAACCATCAGCGCGATGCCCAGCACGGCAGCGCCGGTGAAGCCCAGCCAGCGCTCCAGGGCCGAGCCGATCCAGTGTCCCAAAACACCCCCGCTGTGGCCCGGCAAATAGGCCTCCAGGCGGTACAGGCGTGCCCACTCGATGCTGGCACTGGCCACCACCAGCATGAGCAGGCCCAACCAGAAAATCCAGCGGCTTTGCCGCCATGTTGCTCGCGCGGGCAAGGGCGCATCCACATCGGGTGTGCGCAGCCAGCGTGCCAGGCCCACCAGCCACACCCGGGCACCGGCCACCAGGCACCACCAGGCAGAAAACCCCATGCTGAAGAAAACCAGATCCGCCAGCCAGGCCCCGCCTTTGCCCGCCGCATTGCGCAAGGCCTGACCACTTCCCGAGGTGGACCAGGCCGCGTCCCCAGGGTGGTAGGTCCACAAAGCGATGAAGGACAACAGCAGCAATGCGCCCCCCAGCAGCAAGCCGATTTCCTGTGCGAAACGCAGCCAAAACGACGGCGGTTCTTCGGGCTCTGGCGCGCGCGCCGTGGGGTTGATCAGGGTGTTCAGGGAGTAGGTCATAAATCGCCCTCAAGCTTACCCCATCGGGCGTGTCCTGGAACAGCCAGGCAGTGCCTGTAAGCCCCCTGTAGGCCCTGACTTTGGTGGTTTCTTACAATCACGCTTTCGCCGCAAGCCGCTTGCGGCCCTTTTGACCGCCCCCTTCAGCCGATTTCCCCACCATGTCCGCACCTTCCAAACACGCCCATGTCCTGATCCTCGGCTCCGGTCCCGCCGGCTACACCGCCGCCGTCTACGCTGCACGCGCCAACCTGAAACCCCTGTTGATCACCGGCATGGCCCAAGGCGGCCAATTGATGACCACCACCGATGTGGACAACTGGCCTGCCGATGTGCACGGGGTGCAAGGGCCGGACCTGATGCAACGCTTCCAGGAGCACGCCGAGCGCTTCAACACCGAGATCGTGTTCGACCATATCCACACCGTGCAACTCCAGCAGCGCCCCTTCACCCTGATCGGGGACAGCGGCACCTACACCTGCGACGCGCTGATCATTGCCACCGGTGCCTCGGCCAAATACCTGGGCCTGCCCTCTGAAACCGCCTTCATGGGCCGGGGCGTGAGCGGTTGCGCCACCTGCGATGGTTTCTTCTACCGCGACCAGGTCTGCTGCGTGGTCGGTGGCGGCAACACCGCCGTCGAAGAAGCCCTGTACCTGTCGAACATCGCCAGCAAGGTCTACCTGATCCACCGCCGCGATAAGTTCAAAGCCGAGCCCATCCTGGTCGACAAGCTGATGGACAAGGTGGCCGCCGGCAAGATCGAGCTGAAAACCTTCCAGACCCTGGAAGAGGTGCTGGGCGATGCCTCGGGCGTGACCGGCGTGCGCCTGAAAAGCACCCAGGACGGCAGCCTGCACGATGTGGCGCTCCAGGGCTGCTTCATCGCCATCGGCCATGCCCCCAACACCGACATCTTCCAGGGCCAGCTGGCCATGGAAAACGGCTACATCGTGACCCAAAGCGGCCTCAAGGGCTTTGCCACCCAGACCTCGGTGCCTGGCGTGTTTGCAGCCGGCGACGTGCAAGACCACGTCTACCGCCAGGCCATCACCAGCGCAGGCACCGGCTGCATGGCCGCCCTGGATGCGCAGCGCTTTTTGGAACAGCACAACGGTTAACGCTTCCGCGTCATCGCCATGGTCGGGAATATCAGCACGACTGTGTAGAAATTTCCGCAGACTGTCACAGGGAGATGGGGGTGCCTGCTGGGGTGATGTGGCAAAGCGAAGCGCCTCTGAACCCCGGCAGGCACCCCCAACTCCCAACCCGCAAGGGGCAAACACCACCCTTTGTGCGCCGAACCAATTGGCACAACGTCCCAAGTCACCGCTTTGAGGCTATAATCGCAGGCTTTGCTGCAACCGCCCGGTTTGTCGTTCGGGATCACGGTGTCAGCGATCTGGGATACCGCCACCCATCTTGGCGAGGTGAGGCTGGAGCGCCAGGCCCCGTGCACATCCGCACGAGACCCATCGGCACCGGCTGTTGAAAAAGTATCGGAGTGTCCACATGGCACGCGTTTGCGACGTAACGGGCAAAGGCCCAATGACCGGGAACAACGTTTCCCACGCCAACAACAAAACCAAGCGCCGGTTCCTGCCGAACCTGCA
>JAIXXW010000128.1 GCA_027490555.1 Comamonadaceae bacterium
AAACAGCGGGGCAATCGCGATTTCATCGTAGCGCACACCCAGCCGCTTGACCATGTCGCGCGAATCGATCCAGCTGATGTCGGCGGTGTAGGGTGAAGGCATCATCACCGCGTGCACTTGGTCGGCCCCGATCGCGTCCACCGCGATGGCCAGCACCAGGGCCGAATCGATGCCACCCGAAAGCCCCAGGATCGCCCCCTTGAACCCATTTTTGCCCAGGTAGTCGCGCACCCCCAGCACCAGCGCGTCCCACAGTTCGGCATCGGCACTGGCCAGAGGCACCAAGGCATCGGGTGCAGCCGACAGCTGCACGCCGGCCTGATCGGCCTGGGCCTGAACCATCAAAGTCGCCTCGCGAAACCCTGGCGCCCTGGCGACGGTCTGGCCCTGGGCGTTCAGGGCAAAAGACCGCCCCTCAAAAATCACCTCATCCTGCCCCCCCACCAGGTGGGCGTACACCAATGGCAGTCCGCAGTCGCTCACGCGCTCGCGCATGCGCTGCTCGCGCTCCGGGCCTTTGCCCACATGGAAAGGCGATGCGTTCAACACCGCCAGCAGCTGGGCCCCTGCATCGCGCGCCATCCGGGCCGGCTCATCGAACCAGGCGTCTTCACAGATCAGCAAACCGACCCGAACGCCCTGCACCTCAAACACCCCCACGCCCTGTCCGGGCGTGAAATACCGGCGTTCGTCAAACACCTGGTAGTTGGGCAACTCGCGCTTGTCGTAAACGCAAACCACCTGCCCTTCACACAGCACCGAGGCACGGTTGTGCCGGCGGGTGACGGCCACACTGCGGGTGCGCACGCCACCGCCCTCAGGGTGGCCTACCACCACATGCAGGCCCTTTAACCCGGCCAGCTCGCGGGCCACCGTTTTCAGGGCATCATCGCAAGCATCGATGAAGGCCGGACGCAGCAACAGGTCTTCCGCCGCGTAGCCGCAGATCGACAGTTCGGGCGTGAGCACCAAACGCGCGCCCTGGGCATAAGCCGCCTGGGCTGCGGCGATGATTTGGCGGGCGTTGCCCGGCATGTCGCCGACGACGAAATTGAGCTGGGCCACGCAAATTTGGAGAGTCATACAGGTGCCGGAAAATCAGAGCTTGAATTATGTCACCCGGGTCCTGGATGACGTGGGCAGCATCGCACCCGAGGTCTGGGACGGTTTGCTGGCCCGGCAAGACGCACCCACCCCCTTCATGCGGCACGCCTACCTGTCGGCCCTGCAGACCAGCGAATCGGCCGCCCCGTCCACCGGCTGGACCTTGCAGCTCATCAGCCTGTGGCGCGACAGCCCCGAAGGCCCGGTCCTGGCTGCCGCGTGTCCGCTGTACCTCAAAACCCATTCCCGGGGCGAATACGTGTTTGACCACGCCTGGGCCGATGCATACGCCCGGCATGGCCTGGCTTACTACCCCAAGGCCGTTGTCGCCTCCCCTTTCACACCGGTTCCGGGCAGCCGATTGCTGGCCGAGTCCGCCCACGCCCGGCAAGCGCTGTTGGCCGCACTGCTCGAGCTTTGCCAGACGCACGAGCTGCCCTCCTTGCACATCCTGTTTGCCAGCCCGCAAGACCTGCTGGCTTGCGACCAGGCGGGCCTGATGCAACGCAGCCAGGTGCAGTTTCACTGGCAAAACCCCGGCTGGCAGGACTTTGATGATTTTTTGGCCAGCCTGAACCAGGAAAAACGCAAAAAAATCCGCCAAGAACGGCGCAAGGTGCAAGAAGCCGGCGTGCACTTTCGCGCCGTCCGAGGCCCCGACATGGACGACGCCGACTGGGCCCTGTTGCTGCGCTGCTACCAGCAAACCTATTGGGAGCATGGCAACCCGCCCTACCTGAAGCCGGCATTTTTCGAAGCCATGCGCAGCGACATGGCTGACAACTGGATGTTGTTCGTGGCCGAGCATGCGGGCCAACCCATCGGCATCAGCCTGATCGGCCTGCATCTGGACCCCCAGGGTCAGCCCCAAGTGGCCTATGGCCGCTACTGGGGGGCGCTGGCGCGGGTGGACTGCCTGCACTTTGAGGCTTGCTATTACCAGCCGATCGCCTGGTGCATCGCCCATGGCGTCCAGCGTTTTGAGGGGGGCGCTCAAGGCGAGCACAAAATGGCCCGCGCCTTGCTCCCCACGCCCACCCACAGTGCCCACTGGCTGGCGCACCCGGCCTTTTCAGAGGCGGTGGGGCGCTTTCTGGAGCGGGAAAAAACCGGGGTCGAGAACTACCTGGAAGCGTTGCACCAGCACTCACCCCTGAAAAAAGGCGCCTGAAAAAAAGCCTGCCCGGCGCACACCGGTCAGGCTTTGGAGCTGTGCCGCAGCGCCCACACCCGCGGGCGGGGCCGATGCAGGATCAGGCCTTGGCCTGTTGGTGGTTGGCGATGCCGTCCAGGATTTCCTTGTGAGCAGCGGCTTTGCCCTCCCAGCCCAGAACCTTGACCCATTTGCCTTTTTCAAGGTCTTTGTAATGCTCAAAAAAGTGGGCGATGGCATTGCGCCGCATGGCGTTCACATCCGAGATGTCCTGCCAGTGGTCGTACATGGGCAAGATCTTGCTGGTGGGCACCGCAATCACCTTGCCGTCCACGCCGGCCTCGTCTTCCATCATCAAAATCCCCAGCGCACGGCAAGGCACCACCACGCCGGGATGCAGTGGATAGGGCGTGATCACCAAGACATCGACCGGGTCACCATCGCCCGACAGGGTCTGGGGAACGTAACCGTAATTGGTTGGGTAATGCATGGCCGTGGTCATGAAACGGTCCACGAACAGGGCGCCGGTTTCCTTGTCCACTTCGTATTTGATCGGGTCGGCGTTCATCGGGATTTCGATGATGACGTTGAAGGTTTCGGGCGCATGCTTGCCTGGCGTGACGTTGTCGAGGGACATCTTTCGGGTCTCTTTGTGAAAAGTTAAGAAAAGGGCAAATCGCTAGGGATTAACCCCGATTTTACTTTCACAGGCCTTGCGCACTCCCAGCCTGAGGCCCTTTAATGGCTTGTTGGCCAATCGTTTCCCGTGATCGGTGAGCGAGGAAGCAACGCCGTGGAGGGGCCTCCAACGCGTTGCTCCTCTGTTCAGCGACAACCATCGAGGAGACAACGATGACAGGAAATTCAGCGCTCATTTTGGCGCTCGTGTGCGGTCTGATCGCCGTGGCCTACGGCGTTTGGGCCAGAGGGTGGATCCTTTCTCAAGATGCCGGCAATGCCCGGATGCAGGACATCTCGGCGGCCATCCAGGCCGGGGCCGCGGCTTATCTGGCAAGGCAGTACAAAACCATCGCCATCGTGGGCGTGGTCTTGGCCATCCTGATGGGCATCTTTCTGGACGGCGTGACCGCCGTCGGCTTTGTGATCGGGGCGGTGCTCTCGGGGGCTTGCGGCTTCATCGGCATGAACGTGTCGGTCAAGGCCAATGTGCGCACAGCCCAGGCGGCCACCCGCGGAATTGGTCCGGCATTGGATGTGGCGTTTCGGGGCGGTGCGATCACCGGCATGCTGGTGGTGGGCCTGGGCCTGCTGGGTGTTTCCGGCTTTTACTGGTTCCTGGTGGGCAATGGCAACCTGACACCCGACAAGAATCTGGCCACCTTGCTCAACCCCTTGATCGGCTTTGCTTTTGGCTCGTCGCTGATCTCGATTTTTGCCCGATTGGGAGGCGGCATCTTCACCAAAGGCGCTGACGTGGGTGCCGACCTGGTCGGCAAAGTGGAAGCAGGCATCCCCGAAGACGACCCTCGCAACCCCGCCGTGATCGCCGACAACGTGGGCGACAACGTGGGCGATTGCGCCGGCATGGCCGCCGACCTGTTCGAGACCTACGCGGTCACCCTGATTGCCACCATGGTGCTGGGCGCCCTGCTGGTCACGGCAGCGCCTGGACAGGCCGTTCTGTACCCCCTGGCCCTGGGTGCGGTGTCCATCGTCGCTTCCATCGTTGGCTGCTTCTTCGTCAAGGCCTCACCCGGCATGACCAACGTGATGCCAGCGCTGTACAAGGGCCTGGCCATCTCGGGCGTGCTGTCTTTGGTGGCTTTTTACTTTGTGACCGTCTGGCTCATGCCCGACAACGCCCTGGGCGGCACCGGCGCGCAAATGCAGCTCTTCGGTGCCTGCACGGTGGGCCTGGTGCTCACGGCCGCCTTGGTCTGGATCACCGAGTTCTACACCGGCACGCAGTACTCCCCGGTCCGGCACATCGCCCAGGCCTCCACCACCGGGCACGGCACCAACATCATTGCCGGTCTGGGCGTGTCCATGCGCTCCACCGCCTGGCCGGTGATGTTTGTCTGCCTGGCCATCTGGTGCGCCTATGCGCTGGCCGGTCTGTACGGCATCGCGGTGGCCGCCATGTCCATGCTCTCCATGGCCGGCATCGTGGTGGCGCTGGACGCCTACGGGCCCATCACCGACAACGCCGGCGGCATTGCCGAGATGGCCGAGTTGCCCAGCAGTGTGCGTGACATCACCGACCCGCTGGACGCCGTGGGCAACACCACCAAAGCCGTGACCAAGGGCTATGCCATCGGCTCGGCGGGGCTGGCCTCTTTGGTGCTGTTTGCCGACTACACCCACAAGCTGGAGGTGTACGGAAAAGTCATCAGCTTTGACCTGTCCGACCCCCTGGTGATCATCGGCCTGTTCATCGGTGGCCTGATCCCCTACCTGTTCGGTGCCATGGCGATGGAGGCCGTGGGCCGCGCCGCCGGCAGCGTGGTGGTCGAGGTGCGCCGACAGTTCAGGGACATCCCCGGCATCATGGAAGGCACAGCCAAGCCCGAGTACGGCAAGGCGGTGGACATGCTGACCAGTGCTGCGATCAAGGAAATGATCATCCCCAGCCTCTTGCCCGTGGTGGTGCCGGTTTTGGTGGGATTGCTGCTGGGACCCAAGGCCCTGGGCGGCTTGCTGATGGGCACCATCATCACCGGATTGTTCGTGGCCATCTCGATGTGCACCGGCGGCGGTGCCTGGGACAACGCCAAGAAGTACATCGAAGACGGTCACCACGGCGGCAAAGGCTCGGAGGCGCACAAAGCCGCCGTGACCGGTGACACCGTGGGTGACCCCTACAAGGACACGGCCGGCCCGGCCATCAATCCGCTGATCAAAATCATCAACATCGTGGCGCTTTTGATCGTGCCCCTGGTGATGGGTGTGCACGGCGCTTGAATGGCTTGACCCCCACAAGGCCCGCTCTGTGAACTGACCCCAATTAGTTGGACAGTTGAAACGAGCGCTTAGGCCACAGAGGGCTGAGTTCTGTATTGAACAGGACTCAGCCCTTTTAATTTGCTCCTGATGCGTTCGTGGTTGTAGT
>JAIXXW010000179.1 GCA_027490555.1 Comamonadaceae bacterium
GGTACGACACGCCCAACATCCGCGTGGGCACCTTTGCCGACTTTGGCGACCTGGCCCGCAAAAACCAGCTGCAGGTGGTGGATGCTTTCGGTTTGCAAAACGGGCAAGAGGTGCGCCTCCTGCCCAACCTGATGGCGGGCACAGCGGTCTACAAATTGCAGCGCAGCTGACGCATGGTCACGGCGCCAGGCCCACAGCGGCCCCCCGCCCACGGCCACGGGCTGATCGCCATCGTGCTGGCGCAAATCTCGTTTGGCCTGCTGGCCATGACCTTGTGCCTGCCGTCGATGCAGGAATGGGGCGCGATCTTTGACGCCCCACAAGCCGATGTGCAACTGACCTTCAGCGGTTATGTGGTCGCCTACGGCGCCTTGCAGCTGGTGTACGGCCCCCTGTCCGACCGGCATGGGCGCAAACCGATTTTGCTGCTGGGCCTGGTGGTGGCGGGGCTGGCGTCCGCCATGGCCGCGCTGGCCACCGACATCGCCACACTCACCGCCGCCCGTGTGCTGCAAGGCGCGGGCAGCGCCGCCAGCATGGTGGTGGGCCGCTCCATGGTGCAAGACCTGTTTGTCGGGCCGCAACGCACCCGCGTCATGGCCTACATCGGCATGGCGCTGGGCATGTGCCCGCCACTGGCCACACTGATCGGCGGGCAGATCCATGTGCGTCTGGGCTGGCAAAGCAACTTTGTGCTGCTGGCGGTGCTGGCCGCGCTGCTTTGGGTGGCGGCCTGGCGGGGTTTGCCCCATGTCAGGCCCCCCGCACCCGCGCAGGGCCACTGGCTGCGCGCCATGCTGCGCGCCTATGGCCGTTTGCTGCGCGAGCCGCGCTTTGTGCTGTATGTGGCCATCCTCGCGGCCAGCACCGCCACGTTTTATGCCTTCCTGGCCGGAGCGCCCATCGTGCTCAAGGGCTATGGCATTGGCCCGGACGGCATTGGCTGGTTCATCATGGCCGTGCCTGTGGCCTACATCCTGGGCAACTTCATGACCTCACGCCTGATCGCGCAGGTGGGCGAATCGCGCGTGATGGCCTGGGGCCAGGCCCTGACCGTGGGCGGCCTGGCCGTGATGCTGGCGCTCGGCCTGGGGGGTGTGCACGCCGCTTTGGCCGTGGCATTGCCGCTGGTCCTGCTGGGTTTGGGCCACGGCTTGATCAACCCGCCCGCGCTGGCGGGCACCGTGGGCGTGCTGCCGGCACTGGCCGGCTCGGCCGCGGCGGTGGCCGGCCTGATGCAGCAACTGACCGGCGCCGCGGGCGGCTATCTGGTGGGGCTGGTGCCGCACCACGGTGCGGTCAACCTGGGCTGGATGATGCTGGCCTTTGCCCTGTGCGGGGCCACCGCGCAGTTCTTCCTGCGCAGGCGCTGAGTGGCTGTGAAGGCTGCCTGCTGGGCTTGGCAGCGGCTGCACCGGGCTGCCCCTGGACGGCGGCCTTGCACGGACCCCGGGATCCTTGCGGCGCAACCCGGTCGCCCACCAGGTCATCGGCCAGGATGGGGCAGTTCTGGCATTTGAACCTGCGACACACGCCCCCTGATATGATGACCATCATGTCGCTGTCAGCCACCCGCAAAGAACTCAGCCACGCCCGCATCGTCGATGTGGCGTCCAAAGCGATTCGCCGCGCAGGCTACCGTGGCGTGGGCCTGGCCGACATCATGCAAGAAGCTGGACTGACCCATGGTGGGTTTTACGCGCACTTTGAATCACGTGAGGCCCTGCTCGTCGAAGCCATGGCCAAGGCCGGGCATGACAACATCTCTTCTTTGACAGAGGTGGTCGAGCGCCGGCTGCGCAAAGGCGGCACGCGCTTTCAAGCCTTGGTCGAAACCTACCTGCATGAGGCCCACATGGCACGCACCGAAGACGGTTGCGTCGTTGCAGCGCTTTCGTCTGAAATGACGCGCCAAGAAGACAGGGTGCGCCAAGAGGCACAGCGTCGCGTGACCGCCATGGTGGCGATGGTGCAAGCCGCCCTGCCAGATGGCACCGATGAGCGTGAAGCAGCCGTCGTCACGGCCACCATGGTCGGGGCTTTGCAATTGGCCCGCACCCTCGGGGGCCAAGCGGGACAGGCGATTTTGGCGCACACACGTCAGGCGCTGCTCGAGCGCCACCCGCCCACCCCGCGCCGTTGACGCTCATCCGACTTGCCTTCTGAGATCCATCCATTCACCCATTCATATGATGACCATCATAAAAAGGGCCCAACATGCCAACTGAAAAATCCACCGCTCTCAGCACAGGGGCCCAGCGCGGCAGAGGGCTTGCCATTGCCAAAGCTTTTCTCGTGCGGGGTGCACATGCCATGACCGAACAGGTCAAAGCGTTCTTGTCGGCTGAGCAGGCCGTCTGTCTGGCAGCGCACTGACATGACGGCCCATCAGGCTTTGCCAACACCGACCGACGGGTCCACACCGATGCCGGCCCGATCGCCCTGGCCTGCTTTTGGGATCGCGTGCAGCGCCACTTTTTTGGTGTCGCTGGACACCACGATGCTGTTTGCGACTTTCGATGCGCTGCGCCAGAGCTTTGCGGGCACGTCTGCTGCCGAGTTGTCTTGGGTGCTCAATGGCTACACGGTCGTGTACGCCGCCATGTTGATCCCGGCTGGCGGTTTGGCCGATGCCTACGGACGTCGCCGCATATTCCGACTGGGGCTGGCACTTTTTCTGGCTGCATCGGTGGCTTGCGGCGCGGCGCCTTCCGTCGATGGGCTCATCGCCGCACGGGTCTTCCAAGCCTTGGGAGCGGCATTGCTGACCCCAGCTTCCATGTCCATTGTGTTGGCCGCTTTTCCAACCGAAAAGCGCGCTGTGGCCGTGAGCTTGTGGGGGGCTGTGGGTGGTCTGGCGGCAGCAGTGGGCCCGAGTTTGGGCAGTTGGGTGACGGCCAGCGCAGGCTGGCCCTGGGCGTTTTACATCAACCTTCCCGTGGGTCTTTGGGCACTGTGGCGCAGTGCCTCGCACATCGAAGAAGCGGTCAAACCTTCGGAGCATCGACGCATCGACATCGTGGGCCTGCTGTTGCTGATGTGTGCCGTGGGCGCGATCGCCTTGGCCATCGTTGAAAGCGGTGAATCACGGTGGCCCGCGCAACAGATTGCTTGGGTTGGGGCCGGTGGCCTTTTGGCTGGCGCAAGCTTTGTGGGGTGGGCCCGAATCCGATCCCACGCGCTGATCGATTTGTCGCTGTTTCAACACCGCACCTACCGTTACGTCAACGCGGCCACGCTGGTGTTTGGCACGGCCTTCTCGATGATGTTTCTGGGCTTCTTTTTCTTCATGATCGGCGTCTGGCATTTCACGCTGCCGCAGGCAGGCCTGGCGGTGACACCTGGACCTTTGTTGGTCATCCCCACGGCCATCGTCACCGGACGACTGGCTTCGCGCTGGGGCCATCGGCGGTTCCTGGTGGGCGGTTCGCTGCTGTATGCCCTGAGCAGCTTGTGGTTCTTGCTGGTTCCCGGCAACGAGCCGAACTATTGGCAGCACTGGCTGCCCGGCCTGCTGATGAGCGGGATCGCGGTGGGTTTGGTGCTACCGTCCTTGTCTGCGGCGGCCGTGAATCGCTTGCCGGTGGCCCACTACGCTGTGGGCAGCGCGGTCAACCAGGCCACGCGCCAAATTGGCTCGGTGCTCGGCGTGGCGCTCACCGTGGCGCTGCTGGGTCCTGCAGCGCTGGCCCTCACGGACTTCCAACCCTTCTACCTCATGCATGGCGCACTGGCATTGCTGACAGGGCTGTTGTGCTGGCCGGTCGACACCAAGCCCCAGGCTGCTCGGTCATGAGCGCCAGCCACCGATGCGCATCGTCTCCCACTTTCCATGGCCGCGGGCCCATGCACCGCAGATCTTTTGACCTCCTCCACCGAGCCCATCATGCAAACTGACAACACCGTCCAAGCCACTTTGAATGCCTGGCAGGCGCAATTGGAAGATGTTCGGCGACGCCGTGTCGAACGCGGAGGCGGCCATGCGGGCCTGGCGAAACCGCATCAGGTGATCGGCAAAACAGGGCTGCAGGTGATGACGGCCTTGCTGGAGGGAGAGCTGCCCCATCCCCACATGGCAGACACTTTCGACTGCGAGTTGATCGAGGTGGGTGAAGGTCTGGCCGTTTTTCAAGCGACGCCGCAGCTCAAGCACTACAACCCATTGGGTTCGGTGCATGGCGGCTGGTACGCGACCTTGCTGGATTTCGCATTGGGGTGTGCGGTGCAGACCAAACTGCCGGCTGGCCTGGGCTACACGACCAGCCAGATCAATCTCAACATCGTGCGCGCGGCCAACACCCAAACCGGTCCGCTGCGCTGCATCGGCCGTGCGATTCACGTCGGTCGCCAGATCGGCACATCCGAAGCGCGGATTGTGGGGCCCGACGGCAAACTGTACGCGCATGCCACAACGACTTGCGCCATTTTCGAGGCGAGCCCCCAAGCCCGCTGACCTTGCTCGCCCCCGGGGTCCGTGCGGACGGTTTGGGCAGGTCTGGACCTTGTGCCCCTTCAGCTTTGCAATTCCGTCTCGTGCATCCAGGCCGCGTGCTTGGGCGCGCGTTTGGTTTGGGCCCATTCGTTGAGCATGTCCCACTTGCAGACGTCGAGCTTGGCGTACATCTCGGGCGTGCCCACATCGGTGGCCAGTTCCAGGCGGTGGCCATTGGGGTCGAAGAAGTAGATGCTCTTGAAGATGGTGTGGTTGGTGGGGCCGAGCACCTCGACACCATTGGCTTGCAGGCGGGCCTTGGCGTCTTCCAGGGCTTGCAGGCTGTCGACCTTGAAGGCGATGTGTTGCACCCATTCCGGGGTGTTGGTGTCGCGGCCCATCTCGGGCGAGTTGGGCAGTTCAAAAAACGCCAACACGTTGCCGCCGCCGGCGTCCAGAAACACATGCATATAGGGGTCGGGGGCTTTGGTCGAGGGCACCAGGTCCTCGGCGATGGCCAGCACGAATTCCATGTTCAGGTTTTTCACGTACCACTCGACGGTGGCTTTGGCGTCTTTGCAGCGGTAGGCGACGTGGTGGATGCGGTCGATGTTCATGGCGGTCTCCAAAGGGGGGCTCAGTCGGTTGGGCGGGCGGCCTGCAGCGCTTCGCGCAGCACGCGCAAGTCGCCAATGTGGTTGGCCAAAAGCAAGATCAGGCGGGCATTGAGCGCCTCGCTTTGTTCGTCGCTCAGGCCGTTGTGCGCGTCGATCAGCTGTTCATAGAACTCGTCGCCAGGCGAGAAGTCGCGGAAAAAACGGCGTCCGGCTTCGTGGAAATTGGGCTCGGTTTTCAAGGCGGTGCTCATGTCGCTCCTTTGTGCGGTTCAGACCTGGGGGCCGAAATGGCCCAAGGCACGGGCCAGGGCCGCTTGCAGCAGGGCGCTGTCCAGCGTGCGCCAGCGCGCCAGCACATGCTGGTCGGGGCGCAGCAAATAGGCGGTGCCCGGCCTGGCGTCGTAGCGCTTGGCCACCAGGCCTTGAGCGTCGACGATGACGGGCATGCCCGGGATGTGCAGCGGGCTTGGGGCGACGATGAGGGGGGTGACCTGGACAGGCGCATTCGCGCACAGGGGTGCGCTCCCACTGAATGCCTGCTCATTCGAGCTCAGGGGTGCGCTCCCACTGAGTGCCGACTCATTTTCGCGCAGGGGTGCGCTCCCACTGAGTGCCGACTCATTCGCGCGCAGGGGTGCGCTGCTGCAAGATGCCAGTTGCGCCAGCACATCGGGCGAGGGGACCGTGTCCAGGAACAGCAGCAGCTGAAAACCCTTGCCCACCTGGTCGAGCAGCCAGGCGCCCTGCCCATTCACTTGCACCGGCGCATCGTCCATCGGCGCACCGGGCACCATCTGGCCTTCAAACGCGTCGGTGTCGGGTGTGTTGAGCATGGAGCCGGTCAGGAAGGAGGGCACCGACAAGCGGCCCGAGTTGACCAGCTTGCGCGCAAACGGGTGGTGCTTGGCCAGCGCCAGCACCTGGTTGCGGAAGGTCTTGCTGGTGCGGCTCTTGGGCGTGATGAAGTCGGTCGAGCGGGTCGAGTTCATGATGTTTTCATCGGCGGCAAACTGGCGATCCATCGCATAGCTGTCGAGCAGTGTCTCGCTGGCCTGGCCCTGAATCACCAAGCCGAGTTTCCACATCAGGTCGTCCACGTCCTGAAAACCCGAGTTGGCCCCGCGCGCGCCAAAGGGCGAGACCTGGTGCGCCGCGTCGCCCACAAACAGCACACGGCCATGGCGAAAGTCGGTCATGCGCCGGCACTGGAAGGTGTAGATGCTGACCCACTCCAGCTCAAACGGGCGCTCGTCGCCCAGCATGGCTTGCAGGCGGGGGATGACTTTTTCGGGCTTTTTTTCCTCTTCGGGATCGGCGTCCCAGCCCAGCTGGAAGTCGATGCGCCAGACGTTGTTGCTTTGCTTGTGCAAGAGCACGCTCTGGTTGGGGTGAAACGGCGGATCGAACCAGAACCAGCGCTCGGCGGGGTAGTCGGCTTTCATGATCACATCGGCGATCAAGAAGCGGTCCTGGAACACACGGCCTTCGATGTCCAGCCCCAGATGGCGGCGAACGGGGCTGCGTGCGCCATCGGCCACCACCAGCCAGTCGGCTTCGATGTCGAAGTGGCCATCGGGCGTTTCCACGGTGAGCAAGGCGTGGTCGCTTGCGCGGGTGACGGCGGTGACCTTGTGTTGCCAGCGGATGTCGGCGCCCAGTTCGAGTGCACGCGCGATCAGCATTTCCTCGACGTGGTACTGCTGCAAATTGATCATGCCGGGGCGCTTGTGGCCCGCATCGGGCACCAGGTTGAA
>JAIXXW010000203.1 GCA_027490555.1 Comamonadaceae bacterium
AGGCCTTCGAAAGCCAAGCCGGTGCGCACGAACTGTTCCTGACCCTGCTGGTGGGGCTGGTGTTTTTCTTTTTGCTCGACAAGGCCCAGCTGTGGCACCACGGCCATGAACACGGCCATGAACACGGCCATGAGCACCGGCACGGGCATGGGCAGGCGGATGTGCCCAAAGGGCAATGGGCGGTGTTGGCCGGTGACAGTGTGCACTGCTTTGGCGATGGCATTTTGATCGCTTCGGCCTTCATGGCCGACATGCGTCTGGGCGTGATCGCCGCATTGGCCGTGCTGGCCCACGAAATCCCACACCACATGGGGGACCTGGCGGTCCTGCGCCAGGGCAGCAGCAGCCGCCATGCCGCCATCGTCAAGGTGTCCATGGCCGGGGCCATCACCGCCTTGGGGGGCGCATTGGGCTATGTGCTGGTCGATGCTTTGCGCGACTGGTTGCCATTTTTCCTGGTCGTGGCCAGCAGCAGCTTTGTCTACGTGGCACTGGCCGACCTGATCCCCCAACTGCAAAAAAGACTCTCGGCGCAAGAAACCGCAGCCCAGATCCTCTGGCTGGGCGTGGGCATCGGCATGGTGGTGCTGGTCAGTGCGGTGGCAGGGCACCAGCACTGATGTGCCCAGGCCAGCACGGCCGCGCGTTCAGCCCCTGGCGCAGGGCAGACCCGGGGTGTTGCACCACTCGCTCCAACTGCCGGCATACAGGGCGGTGGGGCCCAAACCCGCCAATTCCATGGCCATCAGGTTGGGCACCGCCGTCACGCCCGAGCCGCAGTGGTGGACCACGCTGCTGGCCGGCCGTCCCGCCAGCACCTGTTGCCATTCGGCCAGGAGCTGCTCGGGGCTTTTGAAGCGCCCATCAGCGGTGAAGTTGTCGGTGAAGGGGCGGTTCAGGGCCCCCGGGATGTGTCCCGCCACCGGGTCCAGCGGCTCTGTCTCTCCGCGGTAACGCGCGGCTGCGCGGGCATCGACGATGGTCTGCTCGGGCCGTCCCAAAGACGCCAACACCCCTTCGGTCAGCACCAATGGGCGCAAGGGCGCACGGACCTCAAACTGCGCCGCCGTGGCGGGCGGGGTCGGTCCCGAATCCAGTGCACCGCCGGCGTCTTTCCAGGCCTGCAAGCCGCCATCGAGGACCGCAACGGCATCGTGCCCCAGCCATTTGAGCATCCACCACAGGCGTCCGCAGTAGGCGCTTTTTTGGCGGTCGTAGACCACGATCTGCATGCCGTTGTGGATGCCCAGGCTACCCAGCCATTGCGTCACGATCTCGCGTTGCGGCAAGGGGTGGCGGCCACCGTTGACCGCACATTCAGGCTGGAAGGTGCTCAGGTCCTTGTTCAGGTGCGCCGGCCAGGCGCCGGCGATCCGCTCCTGCGCGAAAAAACCATCGGCCAGTTCGGGTTTCATCAAATCGAAGCTGCAGTCCAGCACGGCACAGGGACTGCCCTGGGTCCGCAGGGTTTGCAGTTGGGCGGCGGTGATGAGCAAGGGGTACATGGCAAGGTTCTCCGTTCAGTGTTCTTCGGCCGGGGGGCGGGGCAGTGTGCGGTTGCGCAAGGCGGTGGCGGCGATGCCGCTGGCGATGATCAGGGCCATGCCGGCCCAGCCCACCAGGGGGATCTGGTCGCCAAATAAAAACAGACCGAACAGCGCAGCAAACACAATGCCGGAGTATTGCAAATTGGCCACCACCAAGGTGGCACCGCTGGTGTAGGCCTTGGTCATGCACAGTTGCCCCAGTGCCGCCAGCAGGCCAATCGGCAGCAGCCACCCGGTGTGCGGCCAGACCCAGTCGCTGGGGCCCACCACCGCCATGGCCACCGCGCCGGTCAAGGCGGTGCCGATGGAAAAGTAAAGCACGGTCCGGGCCTCGGGCTCGCCCAGGCGGCCGAGCGCCGCCACCTGGATGTAGGCCAAGGCCGCGCCCAGACCGGACAGCAGACCGATCAGGCCGGCATACAGCTGGTTTTGCTCGAAGGTGGGCCGCAGGATCATGACCACCCCCACAAAACCGGCCACCACCGTGAGCACGACCGGACCTTGCCGGTGCATGTCCTGAACCCGCCCCACCACCAAAGCACCGCCCAGCAAAAACGCGGCCACCCAGATGCTGCTCATGTAGTTGAGGGTCATGGCGGTGGCCAGGGGCAGGTGGGCGATGGCATAAAACCAGGCGGTGAGTGAGAACACCCCGAGCACCGAGCGCCAGACATGCATCATCGGAATCGGCGTGCGCCAGGCCACCCCCTGGCTGCGGCAGATGGCGGCCATGCACACCACACCGATGACGCCCCGGTAAAACACCAGGTCAAAGGTGTGAAAGTGCTCAGAGGCGTATTTGATGCAAACACCCATCGTCGCAAAAAACAGCGACGCCAGAATCATCCAGGAGGCTTGCATCCGGGGGGATTTCAGAGGGTGTTCATGTGCTGGCGGTACCACTCATGGAAGTGCTGCATGCCATCTTCCATGGGGCTTTGGTAGGGGCCCACCTCGTTGTCACCACGGGCCAGCAAGGCCTTGCGGCCGGCGTCCATGCGCTCGGCAATCTCGTCGTCCTCGATGCAGGTTTCCATGTAGGCCGCCTGCTGGGCTTCAACGAACTCGCGCTCGAAAGCCACGATTTCCTCGGGGTAATAGAACTCGACCATGTTCAGGGTTTTGTCCACGCTGATCGGGTGCAAGGTGGAGACCGTGAGCACATGCGGGTACCACTCGACCATGATGTGCGGGTAGTAAGTTAGCCAGATGGCACCCCGGTCGGGCAGCTGCCCGTTGCGGTATTTCAGCAACACCTCGTGCCACTTTTTGTAGGTGTCCGAGCCGGGTTTGCCAAAACCGCCCGACACGCCCACGGTTTGCACCGAGTAGTTCGCCTTGAATTCCCAGCTCAGGTCCTCGCAGGTGACGAACTGGCCCAGCCCAGGGTGGAAGGGGCCGACATGGTAGTCCTCCAGATAGACCTCGATGAAGGTCTTCCAGTTGTAGCGGCACTCGTGCAGCTCCACCCGGTCCAGGGCAAAGCCTGAAAAATCAAGTTGTGCGCGGGGGCCCATGCCGGCCAGATCGGCCGCGATGTCGCGCCCGTTGTCCTCGAACAGCAGCCCGTTCCATTCCTGCAAGCGGTAGTTGTTCAGGTTCAGGCAGGGGTCCTGCGCGAAATGGGGTGCGCCCAGCAGCTCGCCCTTGGGCGAATAGGTCCAGCGGTGCAGGGGGCAAACGATGTTGCCGCCGGCGCTGCCTTTTTGCTGCGTGTTCAGGTTGCCCCGGCCGTGGAGCATCACCGCCTGGCGGTGGCGGCAGACGTTCGAGACCAGCTCGACCCCGCCTTGGGCGTTGCGCACCAGGGCGCGGCCTTGGGCCTCGTGGGGCAGGGCGTGGTAATCGCCGGGGTGGGGCACGGCCAGCTGGTGGCCCACATAGCGGGGGCCTGGCTGAAACAGTGTTTTCAATTCGCGCTGGAACAGCGCCTCATCGAAATAAGCGGAAACTGGTAGTTGGCTTGCGGCCTGCTGCAGTTGAAGACTTAAATCAGACATGGGTGACCTGACCTAGAGACTCCCCCTATGAAGGGGCAGGGACAA
>JAIXXW010000235.1 GCA_027490555.1 Comamonadaceae bacterium
CCCGAGATGCCCAACAGCTTGAGCTGGTCGCTCAAGGCACGCAGCTCGGCACGGGCCAGGTTCAGCTCGGATTCGCGGCGCTGCAGTTCGGCGGCACCGATCACATCGGCCTGGAAAAGTTGACGTGCCCGGTCCACGGCGCGTTCGGCCAGCCCCGCATTCGAGTGGGCCCGCACGAATGCCATTTGGGCCTGGGTCAGCTCGGGGCTAGCGATGCGCGCCAAGGGTTGACCGACTTTGATGCGGTCACCCACCTCGACCAGCAACTCGGTCACGCGGCCGGTGACAGAGGCACCGATGCGGGTCACCTGGCGCTCGTTGGCCTCGATGCGCCCGGGGACCTCTTGGATCGGAACGATGCTGCGCATGCCCACTTCGGCCACTTTGAAGCGGCTGGCCATGGAGGGCGCCACCTGGATTTGCAAAGGGTCACCGGCGGGTTTGGCCGCTTGGGCGGCCACGGGTGCGGACTGTTGGCCACAGCCGGCCAGCACCAAGACACAGACCAAAGTGGCCAGAACAAGGGAACGTGGGCCCACGGGGCGCAGGATCGGGGTGTGCATGGGGTTCATTTTCTGGAAAGGTTGGGTTCTGAGGCGTATTGGGCACTGAGTTGCATCAAGGTGATGCGGGCCACCTGCAACTGGTATCGGGCCTGCAGCAAATCGGCGCGCACGCTGCGCAGCACACGCTGGGCGTCCAGCACGTCGAGGATGCCCCGCTCGCCAAATCGGTAAGCCGCTTCGGCCACGCGCAAAGCCGATTCGGCTTCACGGACCACGCCCTGGCTCAGCGCGTCCACCCGCAGGCGCGACATCTCCAGCGAGCGCCAGGCCAACAAGACCTGCTGAGCCATTTCGGCTTGCCGGCCTTCGTAGCGTGTGCGGGCCCGCTCGAGTTCGGCCACCGCTTCGGCAATCGGGCCACTGCGCTGGTCGAGCAAGGGGATCTGCACCCCCACACCCCACTGCGATTGGCGAACCTGGGGGTCTGTCGTTTGGGAGTAACGCAGGTCCACCGATGGCAACACACTGGCGCGCACAGCCGCCAAGCGGGACTGGGCGCGATCCAGCTCGTGCTTGAGGGCCAGGATTTCCGGGTTGGATTCGAGGGCCGCCGCCTGCAACTGCTCCAGGCTGAGCGTCATCGCCCTTTCTGCTGCGGTGGGCGGCTTGAGTTTCCAGCGCGCAGGCAACTGGCCCGCCGTCAGCCGGTTGATTTCGAGCAGGGTCTTGTCGGCGCGCAACATGGCGTTTTGCTGGCGTTCGCGGGCGTTGATGACCTCGGAGTCGGCTTTGATCAGTTCGTAGCGTGCCGCCTCGCCACTGCTGACGCGGACCCGCACCCGTTGCTGCACTTGCTCGAGCAAGGTCAGCGATTCGGCGGCGGCCTCGGCTTCGCCCTGGTGCAGCATGGCTTCAAAAATGCGCATGCGCAGCTGCGCCAGCAGGTCGTTGCGCACCGCAGCCAACTGCTGCTCGGCGCTTTTCTGGCCCGCCTGGGCGCTGTCGACACGCGCGCGCCGCAGCTGAGGGTTTTCAATCGGCTGGGTCAGCGTCCAGCTCTGGCTGGAAGCCGGGCCTGCGCCCAGCTGCTGCCAGGGCCCGCGCGTCCAATCCACGCGCGGGTTGAGCAAAGCGCCTGCGCTGGTCACGGATGCCCGGGCGGCATCCACCGATTGGGCGGTAGCCGTCAACAAGGGGTTGAAGCGAAGCACCAGGGCTTCCAGGGCGGCGGTGTCGAACTGCTGCACTTCGGCGCTGGCCGCGCCAGCCGGCTGGGCAGGCGCGGTGCTGGCCAGG
Organism: Comamonadaceae bacterium; assembly: GCA_027490555.1. Classification (GTDB taxonomy): domain Bacteria; phylum Pseudomonadota; class Gammaproteobacteria; order Burkholderiales; family Burkholderiaceae_C; genus Limnohabitans_A. Next base: position 1,803 of record JAIXXW010000235.1, read on the forward strand.
GTGCTGCTCAGGGGCAGGGCCCACAAACCGGCGCACAACACGCTCAGCGCCAAAAGCGGCGTGGCTGGCGTCTGCATTGGGAACGGGCTGCGCAAGCCCTTGGAGAAAATCATGGCAATGTCCTGGGTCAACGTGGATCGCATGGCAGGTCAATATTCTACAAAAAACAGAATGATCAAATAATTTACTCAGTTTTATCCGAATTCAACAAGGGGAATTTCAGCACCCGGTCGGACCGGTCCCTCCTCCGCAGGGCCGCCCGACTTGGCGCGCAGGGCTGGGATGGCACCTGCGGGCATCGGGTCAGGCATGAGGCCCTTCAGCGCCGCAGCACCGACAGCCAGCGGGCCTGGTCGGCCGTGAGGGCCGCATCGGGCGTGAGCATGGCGCTGGCCAGGGCCCGGCGGCTGTCCGCATCGGCCTCGGGCAAGGGCTGGGACAACAAGGCATCGAGCACCCGGGCGGCTTTGGCCAGGGTTTGGCCATACAGCTCGAAAATGCCGGCCACACTGACATGCTGCGCCGGGTCGTCCAGCCAGCAGTCGTAGTCCGTGACCAGCCCCACCGTGGCGTAAGCCAGCTGGGCTTCGCGGGCCAAAAACACCTCAGGCACATTGCTCATGCCCACCAAGTGGCAGCCGGCCTGGCGCAAGAAATGGCTTTCGGCCTGGGTGCCCAGGCGCGGTCCCTCGACACAGCCATAGGTCAGGCCCCGGTGCACCGACAGGCCGCAGCGCTGGGCGGCTTGCGAGACCGCCTCGACCAGACCCGCACTCACCGGCTTGGCGGTGGACACATGGGCGGCCACGCCTTGGCCAAAAAAGGTGCGTTCGCGCTGCCCCCGGGTCCAGTCGAAATACTGCTCGGGCATGGCCATGTCGCCGGGTTTGACCTCCAGGCTCAGGCTGCCCAC
>JAIXXW010000234.1 GCA_027490555.1 Comamonadaceae bacterium
GCCGCCGAAGCCCATGTGGCCAAGCTCAAGACCCTGGTGGACGCCTGCCGCAACCTGCGCGGCGAGATGAACGTCTCGCCCGCCACCCGCATGCCCCTGTATGTGCTGGGCGACACCGACTTCATGCACAGTGCGGCCCCCGTGCTGCAGTCGCTGGCCAAACTCAGCGAGGTCAAGGTGTTTGACAACGAAGCCGCATGGGCCGCCGCCGCGCAAGCCGCACCCGTGGCCGTGGTGGGCCAGGCACGGCTGTGCCTGTTCATCGAGGTGGACGTGGACGCAGAAAAAGCGCGCCTGACCAAGGAAGTGGCCCGCCTCGAGGGCGAAATCACCAAAGCCTCGGCCAAGCTGAGCAACGAAGCCTTTGTGGCCAAAGCCCCGCCCGCCGTGCTCGACGAAACCCGAAAGCGCGTGGCCGACTTCGGTGCCACGCTCGACAAAATCCGGCAGCAACTGCAACGCCTGGGCTGAACACCGGCACACCAAGGAAGCCACCATGAGCCACAACGTCATCCACAAAGCCGTCTTTCCCGTGGCCGGCCTGGGCACACGCTTTTTGCCCGCCACCAAAGCGGCCCCCAAGGAAATGCTGCCGGTGGTGGACAAGCCCCTGATCCAGTACGCGGTCGAAGAGGCGTATTCGGCCGGTGTGCGCCACATGATTTTTGTCACCGGCCGCAGCAAGCGGGCCATCGAAGACCACTTCGACACCGCCTACGAGCTGGAAAACGAGCTCGAAGCCGCGCACAAGGACGAACTGCTGGCCCTGGTGCGCTCGGTGCAGCCCGACGACATGGTGTGCGCCTATGTGCGCCAAAACCGCATGCTGGGCCTGGGGCATGCGGTGCTGTGTGCCGAACCCCTGGTGGGCAAAGAGCCTTTTGCGGTGCTGCTGGCCGATGACCTGATGATCAACCAGGGCCCCTCCATCCTGTCCCAGATGGTCGACGCCCACACCAAACAGGGCCGCTCGGTGCTGGCCGTGCAGGAAGTGCCGCTGGACCAGGTGCGCCGCTACGGCATCGTGGCCGGCGAGCCGGCGGGCAAGCAGCTCATCCGCGTCGAGCAGATCGTGGAAAAACCCAGCCCGGAGGTGGCCCCCTCACGCATGGGCGTGGCGGGCCGCTACATCCTCACGCCGGGCATTTTTGACGAAATCCGCAACCAGCCCACGGGCGTGGGCGGCGAGATCCAGCTGACCGACGCGATCGCCCGCCTGATGCAACGCGAAGCGGTGTACGCCTTTCAGTACCAGGGCAAGCGCTACGACTGCGGCAGCAAAGAAGGCTTTCTGGAAGCCACGGTGGAGCTGGCCCTGCAACACCCGCAGGTGGGCGCATCGTTTCGCGACTACCTCAAAGGCCTGAGCCTCTGAGCCCCGCTCAGCGGCGCTGGAGTGCAAACACAAAGGCCGTGTCGGTCTTTTCCTGCATCACCAGGCCATGGCCGGTCTGGCGTGCAAAGGCCTCGAAATCGCGCCACGACCCCGGGTCGGTCGCGATCACCTTGAGCACCTGACCGCTGCTCATCTCGTTCAAGGCCTTCTTGGCCTTCAGGATGGGCAGAGGGCAGTTCAAACCGCTGGTGTCAATTTCCTTGTCGATGTGCATCGTGTGTCCTGAATCGTTCACTGGCTCTGAGCGGCGCGCTCTTCCCAGGTCATGAATTTGGGCTCGATCCCGATGGTGCGCAACCAGTCGCCCAAAGCGTAGCCGGTGCCTGCGGGCCAGCAGATCAAATCCTGAAAATCAAACAGCTTGTACTCGGCCAACTCGGGTGACAAGCGCACCTCGCCGTGCGCCAGCGCATGGTAGGCAATGATCACCTGGTTCATGCGCTGGAAGTCGTACACCCCGATCAGCTTGAGGGCCGAGACCTGCAATTGGGTCTCTTCGGCAATCTCGCGCTTGATGCCGTCCTCGGGCGTTTCGCCCGCCTCCATGAAGCCGGTGATCAGCGCAAACCGCCGCCCCGGCCAGGCCGCATTGCGGGCCAGCAAAATCTGATCGCCCAGCTGCACGATGCCCGCCAGCACCGGCGTCGGGTTGTTCCAATGGGTGAACTCGCACGCCGTGCAACGCAGGCGCATCGTCTCGCCCCCGTCCTCGGTCTGGCTGAGCCAGGCCAAGGGGTTGGCGCACATCGGGCAAAAGCGGTATTCGGCCATGGCAGCAACTCCACTCAGGCCGGGAAGACACCGGTCGACAAATAGCGGTCACCGCGGTCGCACACGATGAACACGATGGTGGCGTTTTGCGCCGTGCTGGCCACCTGCTGGGCCACCCAGCAAGCCCCCGCAGCCGAGATGCCGGCAAAAATGCCCTCGGTCCGCGCCATCTGGCGGCAGGTTTCCTCTGCGTCACTTTGGCTCACGTACACCAGCTCGTCCACATGGCTGGGGTCGTAGATCTTGGGCAGGTATTCCTCAGGCCATTTGCGGATGCCCGGGATGCGCGACCCCTCGCTGGGCTGGGCGCCCACGATGCGGATCGCCGGGTTCTTCTCTTTCAGGTAGCGCGACACGCCGGTGATTGTGCCGGTGGTGCCCATGGCGCTGACAAAGTGCGTCACCCGGCCCCCGGTCTGCTCCCAGATCTCGGGGCCGGTGGTTTCGTAATGGATGCGCGGGTTGTCGGCATTGGCAAACTGGTCCAGGATGCGGCCCTTGCCTTGTGCCGCCATGTTGTCGGCCAGATCGCGGGCGTACTCCATGCCACCGCTTTTGGGCGTGAGGATCAACTCGGCACCAAAAGCCTTCATGGTCTGGGCCCGCTCAATCGACAGGTCCTCGGGCATGATCAGCACCATGCGGTAACCCCTGATGGCCGCAGCCATCGCCAGCGCAATGCCGGTGTTGCCCGATGTGGCCTCGATCAGGGTGTCGCCGGGCTTGATCTCGCCGCGCTCCTCGGCCCGCCGGATCATGGACAGGGCGGGCCGGTCCTTCACCGAGCCAGCCGGGTTGTTGCCCTCGAGCTTGCCCAAAATCACATTGCCCCGGGCCGCCATGTTGGCCGCCCCCAAACGCTGCAAAGCCACCAACGGGGTCTTGCCAATCGCATCTTCAATGGTTGGATAAATCATCCCAATAATGTGCCATAATTCGCGTCTTCACGAATACCGCCCGGGTGGTGAAATTGGTAGACTCAGGGGACTCAAAATCCCCCGCCGCAAGGCGTGCCGGTTCGAGTCCGGCCCCGGGCACCATCAGCGGAACCCAGCAACCTTTTGGGTCCCTAACGAATCAAGGCCAATCCTTCGGGTTTGGCCTTTTTTCATGCCCATGGCCATTTCAACTGAAAGCAGAATTTGACACCTTGGCGATCAGATCGCCAAAGAATGTCAACAGTTGACCGAAGTTCCCTGGATCCATTGACTGAGCAAGTTGACCTGAAGATCCTGCATCCCGATATGCCCTTCACAGCAAATCAGGTTGGGGCAATTTGGTGGGAATTGGCTGGCCGCATCATCCAGGGCCCGCCATTCCGTGACCCCATGTAGCGCCGCATGGTGAGAAATTTCATGCCAGCGTGCCCAAGGACCTGCCAAAGGCTCACCAGTGAAGCCAGACAACAAGGATCTTATCGGTGCAGGAAAAAGGCTTTGAACATAGCCGTTCGATTCATGATGTCGCCAACTGGATGACACCACAATCCTGACATCCGATCCGGACAAAGCACGCTCCAACAAAGGCATCAGGCAAAACGCCTTTCCTTTTTCAAAAGAATTGGGGTGCAAGACCCCATCGAAGTCCAGGTACAGGTATTTGGCGAGCACAGAAAAACGCAGCCTTTATTCATCGTCACTGAGTTCTTTGTCTGAAAGGCTGCCAAGTCCCTTGAGCCAATCAGGTTTGTTGGGGTATTTTTGATCGATCCAAGCCTTGGCCTTTTCATCGCCAAGCGACGCGGCCTTGGCCATCAACTTGGTGGCCTCCGCCATGTCGGCATCCACGCCCTCACCGGCTTCGTAGAGTCTCGCCAACTCCCTCAAGCCAATGGCACTCTCCTGTTTCGCCGACAGTTGAAGCCAATACAGCGCAATCTCTGCATTTTCTTCAACACCATGGCCGTAGGAAAACAGCATCCCCAAAAAAGCTTGTGCGTCGGCATGTCCTGCGCTGGCGGCCGTCTTTAGCCATTTGGCAGCGGCCGGTATGTCCTCCTCCACACCCTCGGCCCTGAGATACGCCAAGCCCAATTTGTATGCCGCCTTCAATTCTCCCTTTTCTGCTGACATCTTGTAGCACTTGAATGCCTGCACCAGATCCTTGGCGGTTCCGTGCCCGTTTTCGTAGGTCAATGCCAGCAGATAGGTGCCCCAGGCGTCTCCCTGCAGACTGGCCAGATGAAAAAGGTTGTGCGCCTTTTCCTCATCCCGTTCAATTATTTCGCCCTGGATGTAAGCGATGCCCAGCGAAGACTGGCAATCGGCCATGCCAAGGGATGCCCCTTTTTGAAGCCAGGTGAGGACTTCGTTCTTCTCAACTTCAGGGCCTCGACCGTTTTGCAGCGCATCAGCCAATTTGTTGATGGCGTATTTGTGGCCTTGTGACGCAGATGCGCGCAACCACACCACACCGTCCAACTGGTCCTCGCGACATTTGCCATACCAAGCCAGGTGTTGCCCGAGGATGGATTGGGCGAATGCATCGTTGAGCATCGCAGCCCTTTTCAGATAGTTGATGCCCAGAGCCTCATCCTCAGCCAGCCAATCTCGGCCCAGAATGGCGCAGGCAGCTTCATTACCCAGGGCCATGGCCTTCTTGAGCCAGTAAAGGCTGACTTCACGGTCTTTGGTTACTCCGTGATCTCCATCACGATAAATAACCCCTAAATGAGCACATGCGTAGCTCTCTCCCTTGTGCGCAGCGCTTTTGAGCATGTCCAGCCAAGGCTCAGCAGCATCTGCGTCGTTCAGTTTTTTCAGCCGCTCATGGGCCAGGCTGTACATGGAGAATGGGTCGCCTGACGAGGCCGCCAGTTGCATGTGCTGATCGTAGTTTCCCTTGTCAAAATCAGCCCAAAAGCAGTGCGCAGACAGGTCGCCCATTTCAAACGCAGCTTTCCTGAACAAAGCAATGGCCGCCGGTACATCGTCCTTGGCTGTGCACCTGGCCACGTTGATCAGGCACCGTGACGAACCCGCTTGCGCCCCTTTTCGGTACCAAGCCAATCCCTTGTCGGTATCAACCGCCAACCGCATGGACCAGCTCATGGACCAACGTGTCCAAAACCTGAACAGGATCGCCTAGGACTGGGGAAATGAAGATTTGGTTTCTGTCGTTGGTGCTGCTGCGACGTGACCAGCACTGCCCGATGTGGTGGCTGCGTGTCCCGGTGCTGGCAAATCCGCAAGAGACTTGGCAGTCATCGGGGACAAGGTGTTTTTTTGCAGCAAAAATGGGCTTGAGCAATTCAACAGCTGCAAGCAGCCAAGCCTCACGGTTCGGGTAGACAGTCATGGTGGCCCTCAAAGTTTTCAAACCACCATGGTGAAACCCCAGGGGCTCACGCTAAGAGCCACCAAAACTGTTTAAAAAATCAGGGCTACCAGCTATTGCCTTTCCACTAACCTCAACACCCGAGCATGCAGCCCTAATTGATTGAGAAATGCAATTTCTGCCATCTGAACAGCAGAGACAGCTTCCTCAGGCTTTTTAACTTCCACAAATCGGGCAATGGTCGGCAAGCCCGTGCTGTGGCTTGTCGCGTACAAGAAGAGGTCCGGAATGCCTGATTTGCCTTTGTGCTCATCAGAAAGGTGTTTGTCCAGAATGGCTTGCAAGCGCTCTGGCCCGCAAACCGCAAATAAGGCATGCAGGGTTTGGGGGCTGGCCAGTCTCAAGTAGCCATCCGCTTTCAGCAACTCACGACTCTTCTCAGCAGTGGCGGCAATCTGGTCAAGGGATAGCTTGCACTGTACTTTGGCCTTGGTCCCGAAAGCTTTGGCAACAGCACGCCACAGCGTTGAGCTCAACCTTTCCCCAGAAAAGGTATGGCCTGGAAACTCGCGTTTCCTCCAACGCTTGAGGACAACTGACTCTGGGACTGCTCGCTCAACACCTGCCCCTTTGGGATCGACCAAGTAGGAGACCCGATTTCCTGATGCTTGACGGCCATAGACGATGTGACTGATACGCAGTGCTGGCTTGGCTTCTGTTTCTTTCATGCGTTCTTTCATTCACCCAGGCAATGTTGCGACAATTTTTTCAGGTGGCCCAATACGGGCTCAATGGTGAAAGCGGATGGTCTTTGTTGGCCATGGCGTGTGTCACAAGCAAGGACCTTGTCCAGTGCGCTTTTCGGGATGTTGTCCATGCCATGCAGTGCACCCAGCAGGCCGCCCACAATGCAGGCGTTGGTGTCCGTGTCTCCACCTCTGACCAGCGTTTCGAGGATGGCCTTTTGAAAAGGCGTGGCTCTGTACAAGTGATGAAACGCATAGGTGAAGCCGTAACGGACAAACCCGGCCATGGGGTGCGCGGGTGGCAGATTACCTTCTTGGGCATCTTGCAGCCACTGACTGACTTCCTCGCTGGTGCTTTGTGCGTGGTTCAGGGCCACTGCAAAAGCGCCCTTGTGATCCCCTGGTTTCTGAATCAAATGGCGGATGGCCAGCACGTAGGCTGCTGTGGACACCTGGCAGGCAGGATTTGGATGCGTTAAACATGCGTCTGCACAGGCCATCGCAATGGTTTGCTCTACCGTCATGTTGACCGCTGCTATCCCTAATGGTGTTGCACGCATCAAGCTGCCATTGGCTTTGGATTCACTGTTGTAGTCCAGTGCTTGCTCAGCGATCAAGTCAGCCGCACGCACCCCATAGCGCTCCGACTTGGGAATGCGCAGGGCGCTGGATGTGGCATTGCCAATATCAAATGGATGGGAGGCCTCCCAATCGCAATAGGCTTTGGCCACTGTCAGTGGGTCGTATTGGCCCTGACCGAGTACCAATGCCCGTAGCAAACTGACAGTCATCTCGCCGTCGTCGGTGAACTGCCCCGGAGCCAAGTCAAACACCCCACCGCCAGGCATGTCAAAAGCCAGCTCGCACTCTTTGGGTGTGGGTTGATGACCCAGGAATTCGAGGACTCCACCAGCGGCATCCCCCGTCAAGGCTCCTAAAACGGCACCGTATGCACTTTGCTCCGAGCGGCTGAGTTCTTTGTTTGTGTTCATTTTGACTGTAGATCTTCCGAGATTTTGCATGATGACCTGGACATGGCTTTTAAGGGCCGGTGATGGCATGTGGGTGCAGTGGCCCTGAGCGTCATCGATCAAGTCATTGACACTGACCGTTGCTTGCAACAAGCCGAGCAATTGGCTGTACGCCGAGTCGCCCAAGAGCTTCTTCCAGCTGTCGGAGTAGGGGCTTTGCGAGACCGCCGCTTCGATGGTCTGCACACCTTGCCATGTCAGCTCAGCTTTTTGGGCTTTGCGCAAATCAGACCACCTCTGAACCATCCACCCGGGGTATTCAGGGTTTAAGCGCCCAATCTCGTTGTGAAAAAATGATCTGCACTCCTCCAGCGGAGACTCTTCATCCCATCCTCTTGGAATCATCCGAAATGTGACCGTTGGGCACCGGGGATCGACTTTCTCACAAAAACCTTCTTGGTAGCCGGAGGGGCCACCTCTGAGACTGAATTTGTAACGAACGCCTTCAATGGCCCAAAGCGGACCCGACCAACCACCGTAACTGGCCATAGGATTGACACACATGGCCAATCTACCTTCCATCACACGGAGTTCTCCGACATGAGGCGCTTGATCTGACCGTCGCCTGTATTTGTTTGAATCTTGCATGACTTGCCTGGTTCTGATCCGGCCCCGGTGGCCGAATTCCTTTTTCAGCAAATCACATAAATCAACAAGCTGTCAAATAAGACGATCTGAACGGCAAGTACCTACGGTAAGGTTTCCGACTGATTTAGTAGGAATAAGCGGCATCACGCAAAAACACATCCTGGTGATGACAGCCACTGGTTAATTCAACAGCCCCACAGGCTCTCATCCTGAGCCTTGCCCACCGCACCATCACAGCCCTGACCAACCCAAGGAGCCTGTGATGACCCAACCGACGATTGTTTTTTCTCCGCTGCAAGCGGGTGTGCCTGCCGCAGGCGGTGCGCTGGACGTGCTGGTGCGGGTGCAGGCGCCTGACCGCCCTGCCGATTTGGCTGCCACCCATTTGCCCAAACGCCTGGCTTTGGTGGTGGACCGCTCGGGCAGCATGAACGGTCAACCGTTGGATGAGGCTTTGCGCTGCGTGGCCCACATTGCCAGCCACTTGACGCCGCAAGACGCGATGGCGCTGGTGGTGTACGACGACCAGGTGGACACGCTGCTGCCTTTGCAGCCCATGCGTTCGGCCGATGCGGTGGCCAATGCGATCGCGGGTGTGCAAGCCGGCGGCATGACCGACCTGCATGGCGGCTGGCTGGCGGGTGCCCTGCAGCTGGAGGGCGGCACCGAGCAGACGGTGTCGCGGGTGATTTTGTTGTCCGATGGTCAAGCCAACCGCGGCGAGACGAATGTAGCGGCCATCGAGGCGCAGTGCCGAGAGTGGCTGGGCCGGGGGGTGAGCACCACCACGGTGGGTTTGGGGCCCAAATTCAATGAGGCGTTGATGATCGGCATGGCCCGCACCGGCGGTGGGCAAAGCTATTTCGGCCAGACGGCCACCGACCTGTACGACAGTTTTGACGAAGAGCTGTCTTTGCTGCAGGCCATGTACTTGCGGGATATCGGGCTCAAGCTGTTGCCCGCGCCAGGGGTGATTGTGGAGATGGTCAGCCCTGCCCTGCAGCTGGACAACGGCAGCTGGCGCATGACCGACCTGGCCTGGGGCGCCGAGACATGGCTGGCGGTGCGCCTGCACCTGAGCCCTGCCGCTGCTGGGACGAGCCGTGACCTGTTGGCCGCCAGCGTGAGCGGCACCGCCTTGGACGGCACCCCGCTGCAGGCCCATGCGCCTGTGCTGCAACTGCCGGTGCTGGACGCCGCCGCACTGCAGGCCCTGCCCCGCAACGAAACGGCCTACACCCGGCTGGAAGAGCTGGCCTTTGCCAAAGCCTCCGAGCAGTTGCACCAGCTGGCCAAGCGCGGCGACCTGCAAGCCACGCAGCGGGCATTGGGCGTGCTGGAAAAGCGCTTTGGGCATCACCCCTGGCTGAAAGCCAAGATTGAACAATTGCGCCAACTGGCCGATGAAGACAGCGAAATGATGGCCAAGGAGGTGAACTACTCCACGATCCGCATGTCCAAACGCTTGGTCTCCAAGCAAGAGACAGCCTACGCGGGTGACGAGACCGACACCAGCAATTCGGTCATGCCTTCTTTCTTGCGTAAGAAGCTGAGCGAGGGCAAGGGCAAGCAGCACTGACATAGACTGTGCGCCATGGCCCACATCAAGACACCTGATCGCGGCTTTTGGAAGTTGGCCATGGCGCTCACGGTCGCCCTGTTGCTGGGCTACGGTTTCCTCATCGAGCCGCGATGGGTGGTGGTGACCTCTTTACAAAAACAAGTGGGTTTGAAGGGTGCGATCTTCAAAATTGCACAACTGTCAGACCTGCACCTCTCGGGCATGGGGGAGGTGGAAGAGGCCACCTTGCGTCACGTGAAGGCACTGCAACCCGATTTGATTTTGCTCACAGGTGACGTGATCGCGGATCGCCATGCCTTGCCGGCACTCGAAGACTTCTTGAAAAGTCTGCCAGCCGCTATCAAGGTCGCCACCCTGGGCAATTGGGAGCACTGGTCTGGCGTTGACTTGCAGCAGTTGTCTGCCCTGTACAAGCGCCACCAAGTGCGGCTTTTGGTCAATGCGTGCATGCCGCTGGTGGTCAATGGCGTGCAACTGAGTGTGTCCGGGCTGGACGACTACACGGCTGGCCAGCCCGATCTGGTGCGCACTCTGCAGCAATGCACCCCGGGCGCACCGATCATCCTGGCGCAGCATTCACCCGGCATGTTTGACGAAGCACCCTCCCCCGAGCTGGGCCAGATTGTTTACAGCCTGGCAGGGCACACACACGGCGGCCAAGTGGCCATCGGCCAAAATGCGCTTTTCACGCCCAGAGGCAGTGGGCGGTATGTGGCGGGCAGCTACCAGACGGCTTGGGGTGATTTGTATGTTTCACGCGGCATCGGCACCTCGGTCATTCCCCTGCGCATCGGCGCACGGCCAGAGATGGTGTTGCTGGAGTTGCGATGAAGATGACAAACCCGAATCAATTCAACCTTGAACAACCCTTCAACCCATGACCAGCATTGCCGGCTACAACATCAGCGCAGCGCCCTGCTGCGGCAAAACCTACCGGACCCTGCGTTACCGGTCCATGAACTTCTCTGCCTGGGAGTATTGGACAGACGGCCACACCGAGGGTGGGCTCATGCCGACTGGATACGGTTTGCGCAAGTGCGTGTGTGGCGCTTTTTTTCTGCGCAGAGAGATGGTGGATTTGGTTGAGGTGGACAAATCAGAGTTGGACCACCCCAGCACTGTGCACCCCGACGACTTGCCCAAGGCCATTGCACAAGCACGCAACGATCAAGTGGAGATGGCTGCGCGGCTGGAGTATTGGCAACACCTGAACCACAGCTACCGAGAACGCTACCGCGCGCACCGCGATGCCGAGGAAGCGGCCAACCGAGCGAATTGGGCATTGGCCCATCCGGACAAGCGAAGCCTTTGGCAAAAATGGCGCCGAGTGCCTGCGCCCACCTACGTCCGGTCAAGCAGCAGCCCCAACACCCACCCGCCTTTTGAGCCCACCCGTGTTCAACAAGACAATATGCGCGCCCTGCTCGTGCTGCTCAACCAAGACGACAAGCGCAAGAGACACTTGGAAGAGATTGTTGAGCTGCACCGGGAACTGGGAGAGTTTGCAGAAGCGGCCCAAGCCCTGGACGAATACCAAGACATCGACCGCAGCACTGTCAGCGAGTTGCTGGCCGATTTGGTGAAGAACAGGGCAACAGCCCCTGTGCGCTTTCGCTTGTGAAATTTCACGCATCTGCCCCGCGCATGGCAGCCTCGGGCTGAGGCGGATGGTGGCTATTTTTTCTGCCTGAACACCCAGGGCGCCACGGGCGCTGCGTCTTGCCAAAGGCCCAGGCCTTGCTCGCGTGCCTGTTTTTCGGCGCGGTCATAGCGTTCGCGGTCCTCAGCGGATTGCTCGTCTTGGTAGTCCTTGAAATGCCAGGCCAGGCCGCGCCTGACTTGTTCCAGGCAAATGTCGATGTCGCCCAGCATCACTTGCCCGACCGTGCGGCCAAACCGGTCTTTTTTGTACGCGTGGACCTGAATGGTTTTGCCGTGGACCATCTTGGACAGCGATTCTTTGGATTTTTGGCCATAGGCCTGCTTGATTTCCGGGGCGTCGATGCCTTGCAGTCGAATCTTGTATTGCCGTTTTTCAGCATCCAACAGGGTGAGGCTGTCCCCGTCGGACACCCCGACCACCCGGCCTTGCAAGACAGGGGCTGCGTTGGCATTGCAGACCAACAAAGCCATCAACATCATCAAAAATGACAAAACTCTCTTCATTTTGAGAGTTTGTCACATGCATAGCCATCTTTATTGATTGGTTATGCGTTAGCCGCTTTCTGGCGGACTCACCCCACAGGCCTGTCACCGCAGAACATGCCTTAGATCACGCCAGCCTCATTCATCAGGGCAGATCTGGTTTTATTCAAACACCTGCTGCGTATCGCCCTGACAACCTATCGCCCCGGCTGCGCCCTCACTGGGCCGTGATTTTCCGCTCGCGGATGATGCGGCCCCAGGTGGCGGTTTCCCTGGCCATGTAGCGGGCCAATTCGTCGCGGGTGCCCGGCATGGGCGTCAGGCCATGCTTGTTCAGCTGGTCCACCACATCCGGGGCGGTCAGCACCTTGACCAGTTCTGCATGCCAGCGGTCCAGCACGGGCGTGGGGACTTTGGATGAGGCCACAAAGGCGTACCAGTTGGTGGCGCTGAAGCCGGGATAGCCCGACTCGGCGATGGTGGGCACCTGGGGCAAGCCGTTCAAGCGCTGCGTGCCTGTGCTGGCCAGTGGCACCACTTTGCCCGCTTCGATGTGCGGGGCGGCTGTGGCAAAGGTGGCGTACCAGGCGGCCACACGGCCGCCCAGCAGGTCTTGCAGGGCCGCTGCGCCGCCTTTGTAGGGCACATGCACCGTGTCGATCTTGGCCATGTCGTTGAGCAACTCACCGGCCAGATGCGATGCCGAGCCGGGGCCGGTAGATGCAAAGTCCAGCTTGCCCGGGTCTTTTTTGGCGGCGGCGATGAACTCGGCAAAGGACTTGATGCCTGTGCCCGGGTGCACCACCAGCACGTTGGGGAAATTCACCGCCATGGTCAGCGGTGCCAGGTCCTTCACCGGGTCGTAGGGCAGCTTCATCATGTTGGGGGCGATGCTCAGCGGACCGACCGATCCGAACAGCAACACGCTGCCGTCCGCAGGCCCGGTGGCGGTGTATTGGTGGGCGATGTTGCCGCCGGCACCGGCCTTGTTCTCGACGGTGACCGAGACCCCGAGGTTCTCACCCAGCTTTTTGGCAATGATGCGCGCGCCGATGTCGGCAGCCCCGCCGGGCACAAAGCCCACGACCATGTTGATGGTTTTTTTCGGTGGAAAGTCCTGTGCCGATGCGTGAGACCCAGGGGCCAGACACGCGGCCAGGGCGCACAGAGAAGTCAGGAGCAAGTGACGGGGCATGGCGTTTGTTTCAATCCAAAAAAGGGGTTGGAGAATGCTCAGGGGCTTGGATGCGGGCACAGTGGCGCACAGACGGTCACCACTTGACTTTGCCGCTGCCGATGTCCATCACCATGCGTGTGGAAAGGTACAGCCGGGGTGCGATCGAGTCGATGAAGATGTACTCGTCGTCGTTGGAGTGGGCACCATAGCCCCGCAGGCCAAAGCTCTCGAGCACGCCACCTTTGGGGCGCAGGCCGGCAAAGGCGGCATCGGTGCCGCCGCCGGTGGCACGCTCTTGCACGATCAGGTTTTGCCCAATCTCCTGGAAGATGCCCGCGGCGTGCTGGGCCATGACCCGGGCGGCCTGGGTGGCCTCAAAGGCCGGGCGGCTTCTGTAAAAACTCAGTTCGATTTGGGTGTCGGGGATCAACTTGTCCTTGATGGCTTCTTTCAGGCTGTTCTCCATCAGGTCCAAGTCTTTGTTGGACAGCGATCGCACGTCGGCAATGGCGCTGGCCGACGCCGGAATCACGTTGCGGACATCGCCGCCACGGGCCACGGTCCAGTTGATCTGGAGCCCCTTGGCCGGGTCGCCAAAGTTGCGGGTCTTGAGCATCTGGTGGGCCAATTCGTACACCGCGTTGCGCCCGGCTGCGGGGTTGGCGCCGGCGTGCGAGGCTTTGCCGGTGACTTTCATTTCGACGATGGCAATGCTGCTGGTGGCCAGGCGGACCATGTCCTTGTCAACGCCGCCGCCTTCAAAGGACATCACCGCGTCGTACTCTTCCCCCAGGCGGACCAGCAAGGCGCTGGAGCCGGGCGAGCCGATTTCCTCGTCGCCGTTGATGGCCACGGCCAGTTCGGCGTAGTCGTCATAACCCAGCTCCTGCAGCATCTGCACCGTGTGCAAGATCAAGGCCACGCCCCCTTTGTCGTCCGCGATGGCCAGGCCATAGGCCCGGTTGCCATCGATGCGGAAGGGCTGTTTGGCCACCATGCCTTTGAGGTACACCGTGTCCATGTGGGCGATCATCAGCACTTTCTTTTGGCCCTTGCCTTTTTTGGTGCCCATCACCACCGGCCCCAGTTTGGCGCCCTTGAGCTGGGGGTGGAAGTCGGGCGCCTTGGTGGGAATGGTTTGGACCTCCATGCCCAGCTGTTGCAGGCGCTGCCCAATCAGCTGGCTGATTTTTTCAAGGCCTTCCAGGTCCCGGCTGCCCGACTCGATGGAGACCAGGTTTTTGAGGGTGTCCAGCAATGCAGGTGTTTGCGACTGGGCCATCGCTTGGACCCGGGCCTTCAGGGGATCGGCCGGGGTCTGCGCCCAGGCGGGCGTGAGTGCCGCAACGCAGCAGCTGGCGGCCAGCAGCCACTGGGCCGCCTGTTGTTTGGGGCTGCGAAGCCCATGCGAAAGCCACATGACGGTTCCTTGGTGGTGGAGGGATGGGACCATTTAACGACTTTGGATGTGGCCCGTCTGCACCATTGGTGACAGCACCGACCCCGGCCGGAGCAGCCTTGGGGTGCTTGGCCATGGCATCACGCGGGTGCTGCAGCCTTGCTAAGCTTGCAGACCAAAGGAGTCAACATGACACACAAAATGGCCATCATCGGGCTGGGCATCATGGGCCGGCGCATGCTCGAAAACACTTGGCGACACAGCGCGTTCGAAGTCAGTGGTGTTTGGGACCCGTCGCCCGACTCGGTCGCCAAGGCCCTGGCGCTCCAGCCCGCAGCGCCCGTGGCGCACAGCGCGCAAGCCGCCATGGCCGGGGCCGATGTGGTGTACCTGGCCTGCCCGCCTGGGCCGCGCAAGGCCTATGCCTTGCAGGCCGCTGCCGCAGGCCAGGGTGTGTTCATGGAAAAGCCGCTGGGCACCGACAACGCCCAAAGCCGTGATTTGCTGGCCCAGCTGGCCCACGCGCGCCTGCCCGGCGTGGTCAATTTCACGCAAGCGGCGTCGCGCGGGTTTGAAGCCTTGCGCCAGGCCATCGATGCGGGTGAAACGGGTGAGCTGCTGGGCATCGACATCGTGGTCAACTACCCTGCCTGGCCGCGCGCCTGGCAACAAGACGCCGATTGGCTGCGCCTGCGTGCCGAGGGAGGTTACACGCGCGAGGTGATCTCGCACTTCTTGTTTTTGGCGGGGCGTTTTTTGGGTCCCCTGACTTTGCAGCACGCGTCGCCGCGCTACCCGCAAGACCCCACCTTGTGCGAGCTGGACATGCTGGCGCGCCTGAGCACGGCCGACGGCAAGCCGGTGACGGTCATGGCCACCAC
>JAIXXW010000137.1 GCA_027490555.1 Comamonadaceae bacterium
ATGGTCGTGCCGAACTCGTCGTTGACATCCAGGATGAAGCGGCACATGTCCTGCTTTTCTTCCATGTTCATGCCGGCCATGGGCTCGTCCAGCAGCAGCACCTGGGGCTCCATCGCCAGCGCGCGACCCAGGTCAACGCGTTTTTGCAGGCCATAGGGCAGCTGGCCCACGGGCGTTTTGCGGAAAGCCTGGATCTCCAGGAAATCGATGATGTGTTCGACAAATTCGCGGTGCTGCTCTTCCTCGCGCTGGGCAGGCCCCAGGCGCAGGGCCTGCATGAACAGGTTGCTCTTGATGCGCAGGTTGCGGCCGGTCATGATGTTGTCGATCACGCTCATGCCCTTGAACAGCGCCAGGTTCTGGAAGGTGCGGGCAATGCCCATCTCGGCCACCTGACGGCTGTTCATGTGCGCGAACTTCTGGCCACGGAAGGTGATGCTGCCCTCTTGCGGCTGGTACACGCCGTTGATGCAGTTGAGCATCGAGCTTTTGCCGGCACCGTTGGGGCCGATGATGGCGCGCACCTCGTGCTCACGCACGTTGAAGGAAATGTCGGTCAGCGCCTTCACGCCGCCGAAGCGCAAACTGATGTTGCTGACGTCCAAAATGACGTCGCCGATTTTCTTGGTCATTTGACCCCCACGCTGGTCATTTCATGTACTGCGCTGCCCCCCAAGGGGGCCTTCGCAACTTGGAGCGGTCCGGCCTGGCTCATGCTGCAGCCTTCACGGGTGTGAATGTTTTGGCATCGGAGATCTTGAGGGTGGCGCTGACGCTGCCGGTGCGGCCGTCTTCAAACTTCACCACCGTCTCGATGAACTGCTCGGTTTTGCCTTCGTACAGGCCGTCCACCAGCGGTTTGTATTTCTCGGCAATGAAGCCACGGCGAACCTTGTTGGTGCGGGTCAGTTCGCCATCGTCGGCGTCCAGTTCCTTGTGCAGCACCAAAAAGCGCGAGACTTGGCTGCCCGCCAGCAAGGCGTCTTCGGCCAGATCGGTATTGACCTTTTCCACGCACTCCCGGATGAGCTGGTAAACCTCGGGTTTTTGGGCCAGATCGGTGTAGCCGGCATAGGGCAGGTTGCGCCGCTCGGCCCAGTTGCCCACCGCGTCAAAGTCGATGTTGACCATCACGCACACTTTTTCGCGCTGGTCGCCATAGGCCACCACTTCCTTGATGTGCGGGAAGAATTTGAGTTTGTTCTCGACGTACTTGGGTGCGAACATGGCCCCGTCATTGGGCCCACCCTGGATGCGGCCCACGTCCTTGACGCGGTCGATGATCTTGAGGTGGCCATGGCTGTCAATGAAACCCGCATCGCTGGTGTGGTACCAGCCATCGGCCGTGAGCACCTCTTCGGTGGCTTTGGGATTCTTGTAGTAGCCCTTGAGCAGGCCGGGCGACTTGACCATGATCTCGCCGTTGTCGGCCACCTTGATCTGCACCCCCTTGCACGGCACGCCCACGGTGTCGGCGCGCGCTTCGTGGTCGGGCTGCAGGCAGACGAACACGGCGGTTTCGGTGGAGCCATAGAGCTGCTTGATGTTCACCCCGATCGAGCGGAAAAAGGTGAACAAATCCGGGCCAATCGCCTCGCCAGCGGTGTAGGCCACGCGCACACGGCTGAAGCCCATGTTGTTGCGCAGGGGGCCATAAACCAGCAGGTTGCCCAGGGCATAGACCAGGCGATCGGCCAAGCCCACCGACTGGCCATCCATCAAAGCCGGACCGACTTTTTTGGCCACTTCCATGAAGTGGTGGAACATCTTGCGCTTGAAGCTGCCCGCGTCTTCCATGCGGATCATCACGCTGGTCAGCATGCCCTCGAACACACGGGGCGGGGCAAAGTAATAGGTGGGACCGATTTCTTTGAGGTCGATGGTCACGGTGGCCGAGGATTCGGGGCAGTTGACCACGTAGCCGCACACCAGCCACTGGGCGTAGCTGAAAATGTTCTGTCCGATCCAGGCCGGGGGCATGTAGGCCAGCACGTCTTCGGCGTTCGTCAGTTTGTCAAACTCGGCACCAGCTTCGGCGCGGTCGATCAGCGAGCTGTGGGTGTGCACCACGCCCTTGGGGTTGCCGGTGGTGCCGGAGGTGAAGAACATCGCCGCCACATCGGTCCAGGTGGCTTTCTCAACCTCCTCGCTGAAAAACTGGGGGTGCTGCTGCCCGAACACCCGACCGGCTGCGATCAACTCTTCGAGCGAGCCCAGCCCCTCGTCGGTGTACTTGCGCAGGCCACGCGGATCGTCGTAGTAGATGTGCGTCAGCTGTGGGCACTGCTCGCGCACCTCCAGCATCTTGTCGACCTGTTCCTGGTCTTCCACCACGGCAAACCGGACCTCGGCATTGGTGATGGGGAACACACACTCTGCCGCCGCCGCGTCTTGGTACAGGGGCACCGGAATCGCGCCCAGCGACTGGGCCGCCAGCATGGTGGCGTACAGGCGCGGCCGGTTGGAGCCCACAACGATCAGGTGCTCGCCCCGTTGCAGACCCGCCTGGTGCAAACCACAGGCCAAAGACTGCACCAAGGCGGCCAGGTCAGACCAGGTGATGGTCTGCCAAATGCCATATTCTTTTTCGCGCAAGGCCGGTGCCGAGGGGCGCTCGGCAGCGTGCTTGAGCATCAAGCGGGGAAACGTTGTTTGCATGACCTGACCTGTCTCCAAAAACGGTGCATCGAACGCAATGCAGCTGAAGTTCTCGAGGATCGTAGGTGTTGATTTGACGTCAAGTTGTCGTTACGACGACAATTCAGGGAAGACCCTTAGCTCAACTGACCCGATCCTGACAAAGATCAAAGTGGCCATGGCCCCAGAAAACAGCGTTCACCAGCGGCGGCGTGCGCCCACGCCCGCCGAGTTGCAAGAAATCCCCTGGCTGGGTTTGCTGCATGCCGACGAGCGGGCGCAGATCGTGCCGCAGCTGGTGGTGAGCGACCCGCAGACCGGCGACTATGTGTGCCGGGTGGGCCGACCCGTGACCTACTGGTTTGGCGTGATTTCAGGGCTGCTGAAGATGAGCAGCGACAACGAAAGCGGCCAGACCATGACCTTCACCGGTGTGCCGCCCGGGGGCTGGTTTGGCGAGGGCACGGCCCTCAAGCGCGAGGCTTACCGCTACAACATCCAGGCGCTGCGCCCCAGCGTGGTGGCCGGCCTGCCGCTGGAGACTTTTCACTGGCTGATCGACCACTCACTGGGCTTCAACCGCTTCATCATGCACCAGCTCAATGAGCGGCTGGGCCAGTTCATCGCCGCCCGCGAACTGGACCGCATGACCAACCCCGAACTGCGCCTGGCGCGCCACCTGGCGGCCTTGTTCAACCCGGTGCTGTTTTCCGGCGTGGGCGAGGTGCTGCGCATCACCCAGCAAGAGCTGGCTTACCTGGTGGGCCTGTCGCGCCAGCGCGTCAACGAGGCGCTGCGCGCATTGGAGGCGCGCCAACTCATCCGGGTGGAATACGGCGGCCTGCGCATTCTGGATTTGCAGGGGCTGCGCACCGCCACTTTCTTTTAGCGGTGCAGCTGTGTCATTTGGGCGACGCAAATCCGATGTCCCTCCGCAATAACCCTGTACAGCCAGGGATTTGACGCGGCTACGCTCCTGCCGGTTGATTCTTCCCATCCCACAGGAGCTTTTTCATGTTCAAGAAAATTGCCATCTGCACCGCCGTTTTGACGCTCGGCATCGGCCACGCCATGGCCCAGACAGCCGCCCCCGCCGCCCCTCCGCCCGCATGGAAGCAGGGCATGCCCGCCGAGATGGCCAACTCCACTTTGGCCCCGCTGGCGGGCAAACTCACCGTCACACCGGCGTCCGAAATTCCCTTGAACAAGCTGAAGCTGCCTCCGGGCTTCAAGATCGAGATCTGGTCCACCGGCACACCGGGCGTGCGGGCCATGAGCCGCGGCGAAAGCGGCAAGATCTATGCTGGCACACGGGCCCTGGGGCGCGTGTATGAAATCAGCGACAACGGCAAAGAGCGCACCAGCCGCATCCTGGTCGACAAGCTGGCCCAACCTGCTGTGACCATGCACAAGGGCAATCTGTACGTCATGGCCATCGACCGGGTGCTGCGCTACGACGGCATTGAGGCCAACCCCAACGTCCAGCCCGTGGACATGACCGCCGCCTTCAAGCTGCCCCCACTGCAGCACCACAACTGGAAGTACCTGAGCTTTGGTCCCGATGGCAAGCTGTACGTGCCTTTCGGCGCACCTTGCAACATCTGCGAGCCGGGTGCGGAGTACGCCCAGATCCGCCGCTACAACGCCGACGGCTCGGGCATGGAAGTGGTGGCCACCGGCGTGCGCAACACGGTGGGCTTTGACTGGCACCCTGTCACCAAAGAGTTGTGGTTCAGCGACCATGGCCGTGACTGGATGGGCGACGACACCCCCGACGACGAACTCAACCGCATGCCCAAGACGGGCTTGAACTTCGGCTTCCCCTATTGCCATGCCAGTGGCGTGCCTGACCGAGACATCAAGAAAGACAAACCCTGCGACGGTGTGACCTTGCCCGTCACCAACATGGGCCCCCACGCCGCCGTGATGGGCGTGACTTTCTACACCGGCAACATGTTCCCGGCCGAGTACAAAAACGCCATCTTCGTGGCCCGCAAAGGCTCTTGGAACCGCACCAAGAAATTGGGTTTTGACGTGGTGGTGGTCAACACCGATGCCGAAGGCAAGAGCGCCAAGGTCACGCCTTTCCTGACCGGCTTCAAAGACGATGCGGACAACAGCTTCTGGGGCCGTCCTGCCTACATGCTGCAAATGCCCGATGGCTCGATGCTGGTCTCTGACGAGCAGCTCGGTGCCATCTACCGCATCTCGTATGCCAAGCC
>JAIXXW010000119.1 GCA_027490555.1 Comamonadaceae bacterium
TGCAGGCCCTTGGCCTCGAACCAGTCTTTCAGGCCCCCGTGCAGCACGATGACCGGCTGACCGCTGGGCAGCTTGGCCACCTCGCACAAGCGCCAGCTCATGGGCATGCGCATGCCCAGGCCAATGGCCTTGCTGAAGGCTTCCTTGGCCGAAAAGCGGGTGGCCAAATAGCGCACACCGCGCTCAGGCCAGCGAGCGCTGCGCGCCTTCCAGGTGGCCATTTCTGAATCGGTCAGCACCTTGGCGGCAAAGCGCTCGCCGTGCTTGTCCAGGCTGGCCCGGATGCGGCGGATGTCGCAAATGTCGGTGCCGATGCCGTAGATCATTTTTCCAGACACGCCATGTAGGCCTGCACCGTGGCGGCGTAACCCAGCTCCAACGCGTCGCCCATGAAAGCGTGGCCGATCGAGACCTCTTGCAAACCTGTGACTGCGGCGACAAAGGCCGGCAGGTTGTCGCGGTTCAGGTCATGGCCTGCGTTCAGGCCCAGACCAGCCTGCGTGGCGGCCACGGCCGCCTCGGCATAACGCTGCAGCTGCGCGGCCTGATCGGGGGTGCCAAAGGCAGCGGCATAGGGTTCGGTGTAGAGCTCCACCCGGTCAGCCCCCACGGCGCGGGCGGCCGCCATTTGCGTCGGGATGGGGTCCATGAACAGGCTCACGCGCACCCCCAGGGACCGGCATTCGGCGATCAGGGGTTTCAGGCGTTCGGCGTCCTGCGGAAAGCTCCAGCCATGGTCGCTGGTGAACTGGCCTTCGCTGTCGGGCACAAAAGTCACCTGGTGCGGGCGCACGGCGCGCACATGCGCCATCAGGTTGTGAAAGGGGTTGCCTTCGATGTTGAACTCACGGTCGGGCCAGGCCCGCATCAGGGCCTGCAGCTCGGGCACATCGCTGGCGCGGATGTGGCGCTCGTCCGGACGGGGGTGGATGGTGATGCCTTGCGCGCCCGCTTGCAGACACAACTGGGCAGCGCGAACCACGCTGGGGATGCCCAGGTGGCGCGCGTTGCGCAGCAGCGCGACTTTGTTGACGTTGACCGACAGGGCCACGCGGTGGGTTGTGTTCATAAGGTTTGCAGGTCCAGCATCATTTGGCGGGTGCGCAAAGTCCCGACACCGCAATGGTAGTTGAGCAAAAGGCGCAAGGGCCGCTGCAGCTGCACCAGCAGGTCGGCACAGTCGCGCAGCAAGGCGGCCAGGGGGCTGGGCATGGCCAGGGCCGCGTGCAGCGCCAGCCATTGTTCGCCGCGCAAGGCGTGGCGGGGGTCATCGCTCACCCACTGCAGCCCCGCCTCGGGTACCAGGGCATAACTGTCTTGGGGCGACAGGGGCTTGAGGGTCAGGGTCTGCAGGTTGAGGGCGGGCAACAGGCCCATCTCCTTGAGCAGCAGCAACTCAAAGCCACGCAAGGCCCATTGCAAGGCATCCGGGTCACCACTGGCCAGCAGGCGCACGGCAGCGGCATACACCTCGAACAAGCGCGGGTGCGGGTCGTCGCGGGCCGTCAATCGCATGAGCAGTTCATTGATGTAGTAGCCCGACAGCAGGGCCTCGCCCGTCGGCATGACATGTCCGCCCACCCATTCGGCCGACTTGAGGGTGCGGATGTCGCCGTCGCCCCCAAAGGCCAAAGACAGCGGCTGCAAGGGCAAAAGCACCGGGCGGAAACCCGAGGTCGGCCGTTTGGCCCCTTTGGCGGCCAAAGCCACACGGCCATGGTGGCGGGTGAACACGTCCAGGATCAGGCTGGTTTCGCTCCAGTCGTAGCGGTGCAGCACATAGGCGGGTTCGTCGGCGATCCGTTGGGTGGCCATGGACGGTGGGATCACTCGTAGCCGAAGCTGCGCACGCGGGCCTCATCGTCGGCCCAGCCCGAGCGCACCTTGACCCACAACTCGATGAACACCTTGGCGTCCAACAACTTTTCCAGTTCGATCCGGGTTTCGGTGCCGATGCGCTTGAGCTTTTCGCCTTTGTCACCGATGACCATGGCCTTGTGGCCCTCGCGCTCGACCACGATGGTGGCGGCGATGCGCAGCATGCGCTTGGCGGTGCGACCGGCCTCCTCTTCGAACTTGTCAACCACCACGGTGGAGGTGTAGGGCAACTCGTCGCCCGTGAGGCGAAAGAGTTTCTCGCGCACCATTTCGCTGGCCAGGAATTTTTCGCTGCGGTCGGTCAACTCGTCCTCGGCATGCCACCAGGCTTGCTCGGGCAGGTATTTTTCGCAGATGCCCAGCAGGCGCTCGATGTCCTTGGGCTGCTTGGCCGACATGGGCACAAATTCGGCAAAGGCGTGACGCGCCTGCATGCTTTGCAACCAGGGGGCGATCTCGCCACGGCGGTGCACGTTGTCCAGCTTGTTGGCCACCAACACCACCGGAATGCCGGGCTTGAGCAGCGCCAGCACCTTGGCATCGGCCGTGGTGAAGCTGCCCGCCTCGACCACGAAGAGGACCAGGTCCACATCGCTCACCGCTCCGACCACGGTCTTGTTGAGCGATTTGTTGAGTGCGGTGCCGTGGACGGTCTGAAAACCCGGGGTGTCCGCGAAGACGAATTGCGCAGCCCCTGCGGTGCGGATGCCGGTGATGCGGTGGCGCGTGGTTTGCGCCTTGCGCGAGGTGATGCTGATTTTTTGGCCCACCAGGGCGTTGAGCAAGGTGGACTTGCCCACATTGGGCTTGCCCACAATCGCCACCAGGCCGCAGCGCTGCCCTTCAACCGGCACAGGGGCGGGGGCGGGTGCGGCCTCGGGCGCAGGCAAGGCGGCGTCTTCACCCACATCGCGGGGCTGGATGGTCACCCCCGCGATCTGGATCGGGCGGCGCAGACTGGTCTCTTGCGGCGTGCGTTCGGTGGCGGGCGCTTGTTTGTCGGTGCTCATGCGGCGCTTTCGGATTTCAGGATCTGCAGCATGGCGGCGGCCGCTGCCTGTTCGGCAGCGCGACGCGAGGCGCCCGAGCCTTGTTGGGTCTGGCGCAATTCGGTCACCTCGCAGGCGACCTCGAACACCTGTCGGTGGGCGGCGCCAAAAGTGCCCACCACCGTGTATTTGGGCAGAGCCAGTTTTCGCCCTTGCAGCCACTCTTGCAGCTCGGTCTTGGGGTCTTTGCCCACGGCCTGCATGTCGGGTTTGATGTCCACCTTGGCAAACAGGCGCTCCACCAGGGCCTGCGCCGCCAAGAAGCCGCCATCCAGGTACACCGCGCCGATGATGGCCTCGAGGGCATCGGCCAGGATGGACGGCCGGTTTTGGCCGCCCGAGCGCATCTCGCCCTCACCCAGGCGCATGACCGCAGGCAGGTTCAGGCTTTTGGCCAATTGGTGCAGGGTGTCTTGCTTGACCAGGTTGGCCCGCACCCGCGACAGGTCGCCCTCGGGCAGGCTGCTCAACTGCGCGTACAGCAGGTGGGACACGGCCAGGTTGAGCACCGAGTCGCCCAAAAATTCCAGGCGCTCATTGTGGTCCGCGCTGAAGCTGCGGTGCGTGACCGCCTGTTGCAAGAGCCCCGCCTGGCCAAAAGCGTAGCCCAGGCGGGTTTGCAAGTCGGACAAAAGGGAAGAGCTGCCCACGTTCGCCTCAGTCGAAAGCGCCAATGCGCTTGAGGTTGCCAAAATTCATCCACACGAAAAAGGCCCGGCCCACAATATTGCCATCGGGCACGAAGCCCCAAAAACGCGAATCCAGCGAATTGTCGCGGTTGTCACCCATCACGAAGTAGTGGCCTGCCGGCACCTTGCAGCGCACACCCTCGACGGTGTAGTGGCAGTTTTCCCGGCCAGCAAACTGATCGGCACCGGGGATGAAGGCCGGGCGCTCATCGTCCTGGATGGTCTGGTGGGGCTTGGCACCGAGGGTCTCCCGGTGGTGCTTGAAATAGCGCATGGTCGATTCGTCAAAAAAATCGGGCAAGGACTCGGTGGGCACCGCCTGGCCATTGACCGTGAGTTTTTTGTTCAGGTATGCCACCTCGTCACCAGGCACACCCACGACACGCTTGATGTAATCCACACTGGGCTTGGGCGGGTAGCGGAACACCATCACATCACCGCGCTGAACCGGGCTGCCCTCGGTCAACTTGGTGTTGGCCACGGGCAAGCGGATGCCGTAGTGGAATTTGTTCACCAGGATCAGGTCGCCAATGTGCAGGGTGGGGATCATGGAGCCAGAGGGAATCTTGAAGGGCTCGAACAAAAAAGAGCGCAACACGAAGACCACCACAATGACCGGGAACAGACCGGCCGTCCAGTCGAGCCACCACGGTTGCATCAGCAACTTCTCGCGGGCTTGGGCGATGTCGGTGTCCACCTTCTCGATGCCCATTTTGGCCAGGTCTGCCCGGCGCTGTGCGGTCTCGGCTTCCAACTGGGCCACCGCCTTGTGGCGCTGCGGCAGAAAGACAAAGCGTTCGGCCAGCCAGTAAATGCCGGTGACCACGGTGGCCAAAAGCAAGAGGAGCGCAAAGTTGCCCTCGATGAAGCCCAGATACCAGGAGCCGGCATAGCCCACAAACGCGGCCAACACCAAAGAAGTCAAAAACTGCATCAATCTTCCACCTGCAAAATGGCCAAAAACGCCTCCTGGGGCACCTCGACCGAACCAATCTGTTTCATGCGCTTTTTACCCGCTTTTTGCTTCTCGAGCAGTTTGCGTTTGCGGGTGATGTCACCACCGTAGCACTTGGCCAGCACGTTCTTGCGCAAGGCCTTGATGGTTTCACGGGCAATGATGTTGGCACCGATGGCGGCCTGGATGGCCACATCGAA
>JAIXXW010000296.1 GCA_027490555.1 Comamonadaceae bacterium
GATCCTCAACGCGATTGCCGCCACGGCCGACGACGGCACGGGCGTGGACACGGCGGCCGAGCTGCAAAACGTGGTCACTGCGGCAGCCACAGCCGCCAGTGCGGCGCTGGGCACCATCAGCGCCTACGCACAGAACAACAGCGGCACAGCCCCCACCTTGGCCGACTTCGCGGCGGCAGGTGTTGCCGGCGTGAACAGCATCAACCTGGCAGCGATCAACAGCGCCCTGACCAGCGCGCCGGTCACGGGCGCCCAAACCAATACCACGGCCAAAGTGCAGGACATCGTCAAAGCCTACAACGCGGTGTTGGGCTTGGCCGATGGCGCCGACAACACGGCCAACGCCAGCAACCCGGCCGCTGCGCAGTACGGCCTGATCGGCGTGACCGGTGTGGACAGCGCCGCCAAGGCCAGCTTGCTGGGCGATGTGATCGACCGCAAGGCGGCTGCCGACGTGGACGCGGTGCCTGAGATCCAGGGTTTGGCCGACGCGGTGTCGGCGGTGTTCAGCGGCGCGGCTGGGGGCACGGCGCCCACGCTGACGCAGCTGCAGGCGCTGGGCATCACCGGCGTGACCGCAGACAACCTGCCGGCGATTCTTCATGCGATTGCCGCCACGGCCGACGACGGCACGGGCGTGGACACGGCGGCCGAGCTGCAAAACGTGGTCACTGCGGCAGCCACAGCCGCCAGCGCGTCATTGGCCACCATCAGCGCCTATGCGCAGAACAACAGTGGCACAGCCCCCACCGTGGCCGACTTCGCGGCGGCAGGTGTTGCGGGCGTGAACAGCACCAACCTGGCGGCGATCAACAGCGTACTGACCAGCGCGCCGGTCGCAGGCGCACAGGCCGACACCACGGCCGAGGTGCAGGGCATTGTGGACACTTACGGCAAAGCCCTGACCCTGGCCGATGGCGTCGCCGGCACCGGCAGCCCTTTGCAGGCTACGGAGTACCTGCGCCTGGGTGTCACTGGGCTAGACACCAGCAGCCCCACCCAAGCGCAGAGGCTGCAATTGCTCAACGAGGTGGTGGACCGCGCCAGCAGCACCGCCATCGACTCCATCGCCGAGATCGACACCTTGGTGGCCATCGTCAATGCCGTGCAAGACACGGCTGCGGGCATCACGCCAGCACGCACGCTCTCCGCCGACGATTTCGCCCGCATCGGCGTGGCCGGTGTCTCCAGCGCCAACCTGGCTACAGTGTTGCAGGCCATCGCGGGGGTCACCGCCGCCAGTGTCGACACCGTGTCCGAACTGCAGGCCTTGGTCAATGGCAGCCTCAGCCTGACCCTGGGCGCCATCCGCAACGACACCGGTCCGAGCAGCAGCGACTTCATCACCAGCGACAACACCCTGAGCTTCAGCGGCACGACGACCGCGGCCGACGGCTCATCCATCAGGATCGTGATCGACGGCGGCACCCCCAATGCCGTCACGCTGTTGGCCACTGCCGTGGGTGGCACCTGGACCGCCACCCACAGCGGTGTGCTGGCCGATGGCGCGCACGATGTGGCTGTGCACCTCACCGATGCCGCTGGCAATGTGGTGCGCTCTGCCACGCCGCGCACCGTGACCATCGACACCTCGGGCACCTTGCGTGAGGACGGCAGCACGGACACGGCCTTGGCCGGCAAGAGTCTGACCCTGGCGGCCATCACCCCCGACACCGGCTTTGACAGTGCCGACTTCATCACAGGCAACGGGCGGTTGACCTACAGTGGCACCAGCAACGCGGCCGACGGCACGGCGGTGGCGCTCAGCATCGACGGCCGCACCGTCTACACCACCGTCAACGCCGGCCAATGGCGCTACGACGATACGAGCAACCTGCTCAGTGCTGGCGCCCGCTCCGTGACAGCTTCTTTGGTGGATGCCGCGGGCAACGTCGCGGTCAGCACCTCCCTCACGTTCACCATCGACACTTCGCCGCTCACGGTCGACAGCAAAACCATGGGCCCGGTGGCTACGACCTCCAATTTGACGTTGATTTTCAGCGCCCCGGTCCAAGCCCAGGCTGGCAAGTTCATTGCCATTTACGACAGCACGAATCAGCTGTTCGAGCGCATCGACGTCAGCGACACCACGAGGGTGAGCATTTCAGACCGCGCCGTCACGGTCAATCCCAATGCCAACCTGGCCCTGGGCAGCAACTACTACGCCACCATCGATGCCGGTGCTTTCAAGTCCAGCGCCGCCACCTTTGCCGGTCTGGGGGGCCTGACCGACTGGACTTTCCAGCCGGTCGATCCCAGCACCTCCGTGGTGTGGGGCGGCACCGGTGTGAACGCCGTTGATGGTCTGAACGCGGCCGAAATGGCCAACCTGGCCATCACGGGGGTGGTCAGCAGCGCCAACATCGGTGCGGTCAGCAACCCCGCCATCACGCGCATCACCTTCACGCCCGACAGCGGCAGCCCGATCGTTTTGACCAGCAACCTGCCTGCGGTCGATCCTGTGACTCATGCCTGGACACTGACCAACGGCAGCTGGCTCAGCCAGTTGCAGTCCGGTACCCGCTACACCGTGTCAGCGCAGCTGGAGTCCACTGTCAACGGCACCCCTGTGGTGGCCACCTTCTCGGGGCAAAGCACCCTGGTCGACAGTGTGGCCCCCACGCTGACCATCACCAGCAGCGCCAGCCAACTCAATGCCGGGGAAAGCGCCACGCTGACCTTCACCTTCTCAGAGGCGCCTGTCGGTTTTGCACTTGGCGACATCAGCGCCCCCAGTGGCACCGTGAGCAACCTGCTGCCCACCGGTGACCCCAAGGTCTTCACCGCCACCTACACCCCCGCGTCGGTGCAAGCCAGCTCTGTGCAGCTGTCGGTGTCGGCCGGTGCTTTTGCCGACGCTGTGGGCAATGCCAGCGCCGCCGCCAGCACGCTGAGTCTGTCGGTCGACACCGTGGTGCCCAGCGTGACGGCGGTCAGTGTCTCGGGGGCCGATGCCGCACTGGCCCCCAAGGCCACATCCCTGGGGATGGGCGACAAGCTCCAGGTCACGCTCACCTTCAGCGAGGCCGTGACGGTCACAGGCAGCCCGGCCTACACCCTGGATGTGGGGGGGGTCGCCCGACAGGCGACCTACCTCAGCGGCAGTGGCAGCAACACCCTGGTTTTTGTGTACACCTTGGTGCAAGGCGACAACGACGTGGCCGGCGGGGTCACTGCCCTGGCCAACGCCCTCGGTCTGGCCGGTGGCAGCCTGCGCGACCTGGCCGGCAACCCGGCCAATCTGGCCACACCTGCGGTGGCCTCGGGTGCCAACACCGTGGTGGTGGACACCACCTACACCGCCCTGCAAAACCTCAAGGCTGCAGCCGAGAACAACACCGCCTCGGCCCTCAGCACGCCTGCCAGCCTGTATGCCACGGCCGGTGTGACCGGGGTTGACGCCGGCAAGCTCAGCGCCATCAACAGCGCCCTGAACGCGGTCGCCGTCACGGGCGATCAGGCCGACACCACCGCCGAAGTGCAGGGCATCGTCGACGCCTACAGCGCCGTGCTGGCCCTGGCCGATGGGGGCAGCGCCGTGGGCACCACCGTCACGGCCGCCCAGTTTGCCCAGATCGGCGTCACCGGCATCGACACCACCACGGCCGGTGCCACTGCGGTCAGCGCCGCCTCCAAGGCGAAGCTGCTCAGCGACGTGATCGACGCCTTGAGCAGCGCACAGGTCGACACTGTGCCCGAAGTCCAGGCCCTGTCCAATGCGGTGCTGGCCGTCATGGTCGGCGCCGCCGGCGGCACGCCGCCCACGCGCGCCCAGCTGGAGGCGCTGGGCATCACGGGCGTGACCGACCACAACCTCTCGGCCGTGCAGGCCGCCATTGCTGCCACCGCCGACAACGGCACCAGCGTGGACAGCCAGGCCGAATTGCAGTTCGTGGTCAGCTCGGGGGTGAACGCCGCCACCACCCAAGCCCTGAACAAGCTGAGTAACTATGCCGGCGACAACACCGCCCCAGCCCCGGCTGCGCCCGTGGGCACCGCACCCACCCTGGCCGACTACGCCAACGCCAACGTCACCGGGGTGACCGTCGCCAATCTGGCGTCCATCAACGATGCGCTGGCCACGGCCTACGTCACCCGTGCGCTCAGCGACACCACCGCCGAAATCCAGGCCATCGTCGACGCCTACAACGCCCTGCGCAACTTTGCCGACAGTGGCAGCACCGCACCCACAGTGGCGCAGTACACGGCCATCGGTGCCGAGATTGGCGCTGCCGCCACCGACACGGAAAACCGCAACCTGCTCAACGACGTCATCGACGTGCAGGGCACGGCGGGTGTGGACACGGTGTCCGAGGTCAACCAGTTGGCCCGCATCGTCAACGCCGTGCAATTGGTGGCCGCCGGTGGCTCACCGACGCCCGCCCTGGCGGCCAGCGACTTCACGCTCCTGGGCTTGACCGGTGTGACCGGTGGCAACCTGACGGACCTGTTGGCCAGCATCGCCCTTCGCGCCGACGACGGCAGCCAAACCGACTCCCGCGCAGAACTGCAGTCCCTGATCGACTCTTACAACAAGACCCCCACCATGGCCCTGGCGGTGGACACCGGCGCGAGCGCCAGTGACGGCATCACCACCAATGGCCAGACCAACGTCACCCTGCCCAGCGGGCTGGTGGGCTGGCAGTTCAGCACCGACAGCGGCAGCACCTGGAGCAGCACGCTCAACGGTTCGAGCTTCATGCTGGCTGCGGGCAGCTATGCGGCCGGCGAGGTGCGCCTGCGAGGGGTGGATGCGGCGGGCAACTTCACCCAGGTGGTCAGCAACCCTGTACCCCTCACGGTCGACACCAGCGCGCCCACCACACCCAGCCTGGCGCTGGGTGCGGGCGTGAGCAACGGCGCCACCAGCGCCGAGGCCACT
Source organism: Comamonadaceae bacterium (assembly GCA_027490555.1). Taxonomy (GTDB): domain Bacteria; phylum Pseudomonadota; class Gammaproteobacteria; order Burkholderiales; family Burkholderiaceae_C; genus Limnohabitans_A. The sequence continues at coordinate 4,883 of JAIXXW010000296.1, forward strand.
CAGGCCGGCGGTGTGGTCACCGTCACCGCAGAAAGCGGTGCCAGCACGGTGGTGACCTTCAGCCGGGGCGCCAACACGGTCACCAAGAGCGTCACCGGCACGGGCGCAGCCCAAGCGGTGGTGCTGAGCGCAGCTGACCTGACCACCCTGGGCGACGGCACGATCAGCGTCAGCGCCACGGCCATGGATGCGGCAGGCAACGCCAGCAGCGCTGGCAGCACCAGTTTCACGCTGGACACAGCGATCCCGACAGTCTCCAGCGTGGCCATCACCAGCGCCCAGAATGCGCTGAACAACACCCTCAACGCAGGCGATGTGGTCACCGCCACGGTGACCTTCTCCGAGAGCGTGACCGTCACCGGCACGCCCCAGCTGGGCCTGAACATTGGCGGCACCACCGTGCAGGCCAACTACGCCAGCGGCAGCGGCAGCAACGCGCTGACCTTCAC
>JAIXXW010000302.1 GCA_027490555.1 Comamonadaceae bacterium
GGCTCGAGCGCCCAGGCGCGTGCCGTCAACGATGGCCTGGACGCCGATGTGGTGACCATGAACACCACCACCGACGTGGACTTTCTGGCCAGCACCGGCGTGGTGGCCAAGGACTGGAGCCGGCGCTTTGCGCACAACGCCTCGCCCACCACCTCGACCATGCTGTTCCTCACCCGCAACGGCAACCCCAAGGGGATCAAGGACTGGGACGACCTGGTCAAGCCCGGCATCCAGGTGATCGTGGTCAACCCCAAGACCGGTGGCAATGGCCGCATGGCCTACCTGGCCGCCTGGGGCTATGCCAAGAAAAAAGGCGCCAGCGACGCGCAAGCTGCCGAGTTCGTGGGCAAGCTCTACAAAAACGTGCCCGTGCTGGCCAAGGGCGGCCGCGATGCGACGACCATCTTTTTGCAACGCAACATTGGCGATGTGCTGATCACCTTCGAGTCCGAAGTCATCTCGGTGGACCGCGAGTTTGGTACGGGCAAGGTGGATGCGATTCACCCGTCCATCAGCATCGTGGCCGAAAACCCGGTGGCGGTGGTCGAGCGCACCGTGGCCAAGAAGGGCACGGCCGAGCTGGCCAAGGCCTACCTGGACTACCTGTACTCTGACGAAGCCCAGGAGATCGCTGCCAAACACGCCCTGCGTCCGCGCAACCCGGCGATCCTGAAAAAGCACGCCGCCACCTTCAAACCCCTGCAGCTGTTCACCGTGAACGAGGTGTTTGGCTCCTTCGCCGAGGCACAGCGTGTGCACTTCAACGATGGCGGCCAATTCGACAAGCTCTACACCGTCAGATAAGTTTTTCCCATGACCGCATTGCCCATTGCGGCGTCCGCCCCCCGGCGAGCGCCCGCCAGGGTGTTGCCCGGGTTCAACCTGACCCTGGGCTTTACCCTCTTTTACCTGTGCCTGATCGTGCTGATTCCCCTGTCGGCGCTGGTCTTCAAAACCTTGACCCTGAGCTGGGAGCAGTTCTGGGTCGCAGTGAGCAGCCCCCGTGTGCTGGCGTCTTACCGCCTGACGTTTGGCGCCTCCTTGATCGCGGCACTGGTCAACGTGGTGTTTGGCTTGCTGGTGGCCTGGGTGCTGGTGCGCTATGACTTTTTTGGCAAAAAAGTGGTTGATGCCTTGGTGGACTTGCCCTTTGCCTTGCCCACCGCCGTGGCCGGCATTTCGCTCACCGCACTGCTGGCGGGCAATGGCTGGATCGGCCAATACCTGGAGCCCCTGGGCATCCAGCTGGCCTTCAACCCCAATGGCGTGGTGATCGCTTTGATATTCATCGGCCTGCCCTTTGTGGTGCGCACGGTGCAGCCGGTGCTCGAAGACGCCGAAAAAGAACTCGAAGAAGCGGCCACCTGCCTGGGCGCCACACGCTGGCAAACCTTCAGCCGGGTCATTTTCCCGACCATTGCACCGGCACTGCTCACCGGCTTTGCCATGGCATTTGCGCGTGCCATCGGTGAGTACGGCTCGGTCATCTTCATCGCAGGCAACATGCCCATGGTGTCCGAGATCACGCCGCTGATCATCATCGGCAAACTCGAGCAGTACGACTACGCGGGTGCCACCGCCGTGGCCCTGGTGATGCTGGTGGTCTCCTTCATCCTGCTGTTGATCATCAACGGCTTGCAAACCTGGCAGCGCCGCCGTTCGGGAGTTTCGTCATGAACCCCACGCTCACCGCCAACAAGGTCCAGGCCGGCACCACCGAGGCCCGCTGGATTCGCCGCAGCCTGATTGGCCTGGCCCTGACCTTCATGTTCTTGTTCCTGGTCTTGCCTCTGGCCGCCGTCTTCACCGAAGCCCTGCGCAAAGGCCTGGATGCCTACCTGCAAGCCCTGCAAGACCCGGACGCCTGGTCGGCCATCCGGCTGACGCTGCTCACCGCTGCGGTGGCCGTGCCCTTGAACCTGGTGTTTGGCGTGGCCGCAGCCTGGGCGATTGCGAAATACGAGTTCAAAGGCAAATCGGTGCTGACCACGCTGGTGGACCTGCCGTTTTCGGTCTCGCCGGTGGTGGCGGGCCTGGTGTATGTGCTGGTGTTCGGCGCGCAAGGCTGGTTTGGCCCGTGGTTGCAGGCCAACGACATCAAGATCGTGTTCGCCGTGCCCGGCATCATTTTGGCCACGGTGTTCGTCACCTTCCCCTTCATCGCACGGGAGTTGATTCCCCTGATGCAGGCCCAGGGCAATGACGAGGAACAAGCGGCCATCGTGCTGGGCGCGTCGGGTTGGCAAACCTTCTGGCGCGTGACCCTGCCCAACATCAAATGGGGATTGCTGTACGGCGTGATCCTGTGCAATGCGCGGGCCATGGGCGAGTTTGGCGCGGTGTCGGTGGTCTCCGGGCACATCCGCGGCCAGACCAACACCATGCCGCTGCATGTGGAGATCCTCTACAACGAGTACCAATCCGTCGCCGCCTTTGCCGTGGCCTCGCTGCTGGCCTTGCTGGCCCTGGTGACCCTGGCCATCAAGTCATTCATCGAGTGGCAGCACGAGCAGGAACTCAAGGCTTCGGCCAACACACCCCCTGAACGCCCCACAACCTGAACACATCTTTGACAACGGTTTGAACCATGAGCATTGAAATCCGCAACATCGACAAGCAGTTTGGTGACTTCAGGGCACTGGACAACGTCAGCCTGGACATCGAATCGGGCGAACTCGTCGCCCTGCTGGGACCGTCTGGCTGCGGCAAAACCACGCTGCTGCGCATCATTGCAGGGCTGGAAACCGCCGACCGGGGCAGCATCGCCTTCAGCGGCGAAGACACCACGCATGTGCATGTGCGCGAGCGTCAGGTGGGCTTTGTGTTCCAGCACTACGCGCTGTTCCGGCACATGACCGTGTTCGAGAACGTGGCCTTTGGCCTGCGCGTCAAGCCCCGCCACCAGCGCCCCAGCGAATCGGACATCCAGCGCAAGGTGCACGAGCTGTTGGGCCTGGTGCAACTGGACTGGCTGGCCGACCGCTACCCCTCGCAACTGTCGGGCGGGCAGCGCCAGCGCATTGCGCTGGCCCGCGCCCTGGCGGTCGAGCCCAAGGTGCTGCTGCTCGACGAGCCCTTTGGCGCGCTGGACGCCAAGGTGCGCAAGGAGCTGCGCCGCTGGCTGCGCCGTCTGCACGACGAACTGAATGTGACCAGCATCTTTGTCACGCACGACCAGGAAGAGGCCCTGGAAGTGGCCGACCGGGTGGTGCTGATGAACAAGGGCCACATCGAGCAAATTGGCTCGCCCCAGCAGGTGTGGGACCAGCCGGCCAGCCCCTTTGTGTACGGTTTCCTGGGCGATGTGAACCTGTTCCATGGGCGCGCCCACGAGGGCGAGATGCTGATCGGCGCCGACCAGCACGCCATCCGCCTGGCAAGCCCCGAGCACGGCCAGGTGCAAGACGCCAAGGCCTTTGCCTATGTGCGCCCGCATGACCTGGATGTGGCGCGCTACACGCCGGGTACGGCGCACAGCGGCATTGTGGCCAAGCTCAGCCGCGCCATTGTGGTCGGGCCGGTTGCCCGGCTCGAGCTGGACCCGCTGGAGCCAGGCCTGTTTGGCAAGGACGCTGTCATCGAGGCACAGTTGTCCGCCTCACAGTACCGCCAGCAGGGCTTCCAGGAAGGCGAAACCCTGGTGCTGACACCGCGCAAGGCGAGGGTGTTTGTGGAAGGCTGACAGGCGATTCGGGTAAGCTTTGCAGACCTGTCAACAAGGAACTGTCATGAGCGACCCTTCTGCCTTCGGGTTTGGCCAATTTGTGCCGGGTTTTGATTTCCTGCAAAACCTGTCCAAGGCCGCATCGCCCAGCCAGCCGGGTGGGCCAACAGGCATGCCAGGCATGGGCCACTGGGTGGCCCCCACCCTGAGCGTCGAGGACATCGACAAGCGCATCCAGGAGCTCAAATCGGTGCTGTTCTGGTTGGAACAAAACACCACCGCGCTCAAGGCCACCATCCAGGCGATGGAGGTGCAAAAGATGACCTTGAGCACCTTGCAGAGCATGAACGTGAGCATGGCCGACCTGGCCAAGGCCTTCACGGCCCAAGCCCCCGCGCCCACGCCCGCGCCCGCACCCACAGCGGCGGCCGAGGCCAAAGCGGATGGGCCCAAATCGTCGCTGTTCACGCCCAAACCCGACACCGAAAAAGCAGCCCCTGAGCCCAAGGCACCCGGCGCCAAGCACCCGGAGCAAGACACCCAGCCGGGTCAAACCCCCGCCCAGGCGGCGGTGGACCCGATGCAGTGGTGGGGCGCCCTGACACAACAGTTCCAGGGCATTGCCGCTGCGGCCCTGAAAGACGTGGCGGGCGAAGCCATGAAGGCCGGTCTGGGTGCCGGCCAGGCCCGCCCCCCAGCGGCAGCGGGCACCGGCGAGCGGGCCCCAACCACCGGCCCGTCGCGCCAACGGGCCAAAGCGGCCCCGCGCCCCAAGTCCTCCAGCAAAACCGCCAAGCCCGCCAAAGCCGCGCCGGCCAAGCGGTCTGCAGGCCGAGCCTGAAGCGGCCATGAAACTCTTTCCCTGTGGCCATGCCACCCATCCCCAGTGGCGCATGGCCGCAGGGCTGGTGCTGGCCCAGTTGCAGGCCCAGATGGCTTTGCCCGACTACGCCCAACAGCCCCGGCTGGGGCTGCTGTACATCACCGACCATTTCGCCGCCGAGGCGCAGGCGCTGCTGGACCACCTGCGCCAGTCTTTGCCCGGCGTGACCGATTGGGCGGGCACGGTGGGCATCGGCGTGGCGGTGAACAACGCCGAATACTTTGACGAGCCCGCCATTGCGCTCATGCTGTGCGATCTGACGCCCGCGCAATACCGGGTGTTTTCCGGTGTGTCCCCGCTGCCCGCGGGCTGGGCCGACGCGGCGCTGGTGCATGCCGACCCGCACACACCGGATCTGACCGAGTTGATCGGCGAAATGGCGGCCCGGACCCAGCAGGGCTATCTGTTTGGCGGCCTCAGCGCCAGCCGCACCCGCAGCCTGCAGTTTGCCGTGCGGGCCGAGGACGCGGGCGGGCCCGAGGTGCACGGCGGTGTGATCGAAGGGGGCATGAGCGGGGTGGCGTTTGCACCCGGGGTGTCCCTGGTGTCCCGGGTGACCCAGGGCTGTCAGCCGATGGCGCCCGAGCGAGAGATCACCCAGGCCGATGGCCATGTGGTGCTGGCGTTGGCGGGCGAGCCCGCGCTGGATGTGATGCTGTCCGATCTGGACATCCGGCTGAGCGAGCCGCAAAAAGCCATCGCGGTGGTGCGCTCGACTTTGGTGGGGCTGAGCGCGGCCGGCCAATCGGGTGTGGGCCGCACCGGCCACTTTGGCCACGATGTGCGGGTGCGCCACATCATCGGGCTGGACCCGATGCGCCACGGCGTGGCGATCGCCGAAAACCTGCAGGCCGGCATGCGCCTGACGTTTTGCCGGCGTGATGCGCAAGCTGCCCGGGCTGACCTGGTGCGTGTGTGCGCCGAAATTCGCGAAGAGCTGGAGCCGGACATGCTCTCGATCGAGGCGATCCAGGCCTTGAGCGATGACCCGCTGCCCACCGCGCCCACCGCCGGGCAGCGCATGGCCGGGGCCGTGTATGTGAGTTGTACCGGTCGCGGTGGCCCACACTTTGGGGGGCCCAGCGCCGAGCTGCAAATCATCCGTCACGCCTTGGGCGATGTGCCCTTGGTGGGGTTTTTCGCGGCGGGTGAAATCGCACGCAACCAGTTGTACGGCTACACCGGCGTGTTGACGGTCTTCACCACCGCCTGAAGCTGCGCCGCAGCGCCCTCAGGGCTGCGGCCATTTGCGCCGGCCCACTTCCTGGATCATGTGTTTTTTGAAGGCCTGCGCCAGCGGTGACAGCTTTTTGCTGGCCGGGTGAACGATGTGCCAGGCCGAGGACACCGGAAAGCCTTCGATGTCCACCACGCTCACGCCGTTTTCTTTCTTGTGCCCATGCAGGGCGTGGCGGGACACCACCCCCAGGCCCAGCCCACCGGCCACCGATTCCTTGACGGCCTCGTTGCTGCCCAGCTCCAGCCGCACGTCGGGGCGGAACTTCATCTTGCGAAAGAACTGGTCGGCCGCCATGCGGGTGCCCGAGCCCTTTTCGCGAACAATGAACCGGCGCTGGGCCAACTCGTGCAAGGGCACCTGGGTGCGCTTGGCCAAAGGGTCGGCGTTGGCGGCGATCAGCACAATCGGGTTGGGCATGAAGGCCTCGTCCCCCAGCTCCATGTCCTTGGGCGGCATGGACATGATGTACAGGTCGTCCAGGTTCTCGCGCAAGCGGTGCACCACGCCATCGCGGTTGAGGATCTCCAGGGACACATCGATGGCGGGGTGCTTGTTGCAGAAGCTGCCGATCAGGTGCGGCATGAAGTATTTGGCGGTGCTGACCACCGCCACGCGCAGCTTGCCACGCGAGAGGCCTTTGACGGCATCGATGTTTTGCTCGAACGCGTCCCAGGTCTGGGCCACGGCCCGCGCGGTGACCGCCAGCTCCTTGCCCACATCGGTCAGGTAGATTTTCTTGCCGATGACCTCGTACAGGGCCAAGCCCAAGGACTGGCTCATGTCTTTGAGTTGCATGGAGGCGGTGGGCTGGGTCACGTGCATCACTTTGGCCGCCGCACTGACACTGCCGGTTTCCGCCAGGGCCAGAAAAAGGCGCAGTTGTCGAAACGTGATGTTCATAGGTTTTTATCTATGCATGACAGTATCAGAATCGATTTTACAAGATCAAGGTGGATTTTTAGAATCGACGCTAAGGAAAAACAACCATGCAAAACCTGATCGATCCCGCCATCCTCTTTTTCATCTTTGGCGTGCTGGCCGGCATGGTCAAGTCGAACCTCGAAATCCCGCCAGCCATCTCCCGCTTCCTGTCCCTGTACCTGCTGATGGCCCTGGGCCTCAAGGGTGGCTTTGCCCTGTCGCAGTCCGGTCTCACCGCCCAGGTGGGCGTCAGCCTGGCGGCTGCGATTTTTCTGGCCATCCTGATCCCGCTGATCGGCTACTTCCTGCTGCGCCGTTTTGTGTCCGGCTTTGATGCGGCCGCCGTGGCCGCGACCTACGGCTCGGTGAGTGCGGTGACCTTTGTCACGGCGGTCCAGTTCCTGGAAAACCAGGACGTGGCCTACGGCGGCCACATGGCCGCGGCCATGGCCTTGATGGAGTCGCCCGCCATCATCCTGGCCGTGGTGTTCGCCAACTCGCTGCGGCAAAAAGCCGCAGCCAGCACCCCCGCGCCGGCGGCGGGCGCCCAGGCGCCCAAGGCCGGCGTGTCGGTAGGCAAGATCCTGCACGAGTCCTTCACCGACGGTGCGCAGCTTTTGCTGCTGGGGGCGATGGCGATTGGCATGATCACCGGCGACGCCGGCAAGTCGGCCATGCAGCCTTTCTCGGTGGACCTGTTCAAAGGGATGCTGGCCTTCTTTTTGCTGGACATGGGGCTGATGGCCGCGCGCAACCTGCCGCAGGTCAAAGGCAAGTCGCCTGTGCTGATTGCCTACGCCATTGCAGGTCCGGTGGCCCATGCCAGCTTGGCACTGGGATTGGCAATTCTGCTAAATTTACCGCCTGGCGATGGTGCCCTGCTCATGGTGTTGGCCGCAAGTGCGTCCTACATTGCGGTTCCGGCGGTGCTGCGTTATGCACTGCCCGAAGCCAACCCCTCGCTCTATTTCGGGCTGAGCCTGGGCATCACCTTCCCCTTGAACATCGTGTTCGGCATCCCTATCTATGTGGCTGTGGCCCAAGGGGTTCTGATGTAAGGCTGGCATGGACAGATCGAAACAGAGCGGGCATCCGGCTCGCCGTGTGGCATTTCTGACGCAACATGGCAAACAGGATCTGGTCAAAACACCGCTGGAGTCGGCCTTGGCTTGTGAGTTGGTGCACACCGACGCCTACGACACCGACCAGCTGGGCACCTACACACGCGAAATCGCCCGCCCAGGCTCCCAGCTCGATGCGGCCCGCCGCAAAGCCCAGATCGGCATGGCCCTGACCGGCGCCCCGGTGGGTATCGCCAGCGAGGGGACTTTTGGCTCGGACCCTTTTGGCGGCTTCATGCCCTGGAACACCGAATTGCTGCTGTGGGTCGACCCCGGCCAGAACCTCGAAGTGACCGGCTTTGCCCATGGCCCGGCGCAGAGCCTGCACAGAACCGTCGGCAGTGTGGACGAGCTGATGGCATTTGCCCAGGATGCCAAGTTTCCCGAACACCACCTGGTGATGCGGCCGGACCACGAAGACCATCTGGAGATCGTCAAGAACATCCACGACGAAATGACCCTGCGCGAGGTGTTTGCCAGGCTCCAGGCCCAATCGTCCAGTGGCAAGGTGTTTGTTGAAAACGACCTGCGCGCCTTTTGCAACCCCACGCGGCAAGACATCATCCGCAAGGCCTGTGAAGACCTGATCCGCAAGTTGCAGTCCTTGTGCCCTCAATGCCAGACGCCCGGCTTTTGGGTGCACAAGCGGATTGCCGGCTTGCCGTGCCGCGCCTGCGGGCAAAAAACCCGCCTGCCGGTGGCCGAGGTCTGGCACTGCGCGCACTGCCAACACGAAGCGCAACGCGAGGTGGCCTCAGAACGCTGGGCCGACCCAAGTCGATGCGATCACTGCAACCCCTGAGGCCCTGGCCAGCCAGGGCGAGCCTCAGAGCGAGCGCATCAAACCGCCGTCGATGCGCAGGCTTTGGCCGGTGATGTAGGCCGCGCCTTCCGAAGCCAAAAAGGCGATGGTCGCGGCCACTTCCTCGCTGCTGCCATAGCGCTGCATGGGCACGCTGGTGCGGCGCTCCTCCTTGGCGGGCAAGCTGTCGATCCAGCCGGGCAACACATTGTTCATGCGCACGTTGTGTACGGCGTGCTCGTCGGCAAACAGCTTGGTGAAAGCGGCCAGGCCGGCCCGAGCCACCGCCGAGGTCGGGAACATGGCGCTGGGCTCGACCACCCAGGCGCTGGAGATGTTGACGATCGCCCCGGCTTTTTGCGCCACCATGATCGGGGCCACCACCCGCACCGCCCGCACCACGTTCAGGAAGTACATGTCCAGGCCCAGATGCCACTGCGCATCGGTCAGCTCCAGCACCGGACCCTTGGGGCCGTGGCCTGCGCTGTTGACCAGCACGTCGATGCGGCCCCAACGGGCCATGGCTTGATCGACCAGCTTTTGCAAGTCTTCGGGTGACTGGTTGGAGCCCGTCAGGCCCAAGCCGCCCAACTCGCGGCCCAGTGCCTCGCCTTTGCCCGACGAGGACAACACGGCCACCTGAAAACCACCCTGCGCCAGCTTGCGGGCCGCAGCCGCGCCCATGCCACTGCCACCGCCCACCACCATCGCCACTTTCTTGTTCATGCCTTGCTCCTTGTCTGTGTGAGTTGTCGATACATCCGGCCCGACCACTGGCCCAGATCGTCCAGGTAAGTGAACACCACCGGGATGACCAGCAGGCTCAGCACGGTGCTGGTGAGCAGGCCGCCGATCACGGCAATCGCCATGGGCGAGCGGAAGCTCGCATCGGCCGCGCCCCAGCCCACGGCGATGGGCAGCATGCCCGCGCCCATGGCGATGGTGGTCATGACGATGGGCCGTGCGCGCTTGTGGCAGGCGTCCATCATTGCGTCCCAGCGGCTCATCGGGGGCACGGCCGGGCGGTCGCCCTCGGCCGGTTTGCCGCGCCGCGCCTCGATGGCGTACTCCACCAGCAAGATGGAGTTCTTGGTGGCGATGCCCATGAGCATGATCAGGCCAATCAGCGAGGGCATGGAAAAGCTCTTTTGCGCGATCAGCAGGCCCACGAAGGCGCCGCCCAGCGACAGCGGCAACGCCGCCAAAATCGTGATGGGCTGCAAAAAGCCTTTGAACAGCAGCACCAGCACGATGTAGATGCACAGCACGCCCACCGTCATGGCCAGGCCGAAGCTGGCAAACAGCTCGGCCATGACCTCGGCATCGCCCACCTCCACCACCTTGACGCCCGGCGGCAGGCTTTGCAGCGCGGGCAGTTTTTGCACCGCCTGCGTCACATCGCCCAGGGGCATGCCCGACAGCTCGATCTCGAAATTGACGTTGCGCTGGCGGTCATAGCGGTCGATCACGGCCGGGCCGCCCGCGACCTCGATGCTGGCCACCTGGCCCAGCATGACGGGGCCACGGCTGCCCGGCACCATCAGGCGCTCCAGCGTGCCCAGGTCCTGGCGGGCCTCGCTGGCCAGCTTGACGACGATGGGCACCTGCCGCTCGGACAGGTTGAGCTTGGGCAAGGCCGCGTCGAAGTCACCCAGCGTGGCCACGCGCAAGGTGTCGCTGATGGCCGCACTGGTCACGCCCAGGTCGGCGGCTTTGGCAAAGTCGGGGCGCACCGCGATCTCGGGGCGCACCAGGCTGGCGGTCGAGGCGATCGAGCCCAGGCCCGGGATGGTGCGCAGCTCGCGCTCGACCGCCATGGCGGCGCTTTGCAGGGCCTGCGGGTCTTCGCCGGTGAGCAC
>JAIXXW010000293.1 GCA_027490555.1 Comamonadaceae bacterium
CCCATGGCCCAGGTTGAAAAAGTATTGGCAGACATCAAATGAACGCAACCCCCTTGGAAGATCCGACCTGGCGCTTGATCCGCCGCCTGGGCCATGCCGGGCTGATCCCTTTTGTTTTTTTGGCCCTGTGTGTGTGGCTGGTGGGCCCTGAACTGCACCCCTATGTGGCGCTGTCCATGCAAGGCTATGGCGCGGTGATCGTGTCCTTTCTGGGCGGCATCCATTGGGGGGTGGGCTTTCGCAACGCCCTGAACACACCGCAGGCGCCACGCATCCATTTCACCTGGGGTGTGCTGCCCTCGCTGCTGGCCTGGGTGGCGGTGATGATGCCGGCCTTTGCCGGTTTGCCTTTGCTGGGCTTTGTGCTGATCGGCTGCTATGTGATGGACCGCCGCACCTGGCCTGCCGCCGGCCTGGCACCCTGGCTGCCGATGCGCTTGCAGCTGACCACCATCGCGAGTCTGAGTTGCTTTTTGGCGGCGGGTGCGACATGAGTGCATTGCTGTACACGGTGGAAGCCGCAGACCTGCATGCGCACCTGTTTCGCGTGAGTTTGACGATCGACCAGCCGCCAGCCACCCCCACCGTCTCCTTGCCGGTGTGGATCCCGGGCAGTTACCTGGTGCGCGAGTTTTCCAAAAACCTGCAAAACCTCCGGGCCCGGCAAGGCCGGCGGGATGTGGCCATCACCCAGCAGGACAAGTGCACCTGGACCCTCGCTTGCAAGCCGGGCCAGCCCCTGGTGCTGAGCTACGAGGTCTATGCGTTTGACAACTCGGTGCGCAGCGCCTGGCTGGACAGCCAGCGGGGGTTTTTCAATGGCACCAGCCTGTTTTTGCGGGTGCATGGGCAAGAACATGCCCCGCACCGGCTGCAACTGCACCCTGTGCGAGGCCAAGCCCAGTGGCAGGTGGCCACTGGCCTGACCCCGGTCAAAACCGACAAAAAAGGCTTTGGCCTTTACCAGGCCGAGGACTACGACACGCTGGTGGACTGCCCGGTCGAGCTGGGCGCCTTCTGGAGCGGCCGCTTTGAGGCCTGCGGTGTGCCCCACCGCTTTGTGGTGGCCGGTGCCCTGCCCTCCTTTGACGGTGAGCGCCTGCTGGCCGATGCGCAAAAAATCTGCACAGCGGCGATCCAGTTCTGGCACGGCAAAGGCAAGGCCGCAGGCCAGAAAGCGCCGCACAAGAACTACCTGTTCATGCTCAACGCCGTGCACGATGGCTATGGCGGGCTGGAGCACCGCAACAGCACCGCCCTGATCTGCAAGCGCAGCGACCTGCCCCGCCTGAGCCATCCGCGCACGACCGAGGGGTACACCACGCTGCTGGGCCTGATCAGCCACGAGTACTTCCACACCTGGAACGTCAAGCAGCTGCGGCCCGATGCCTTCGCACGTTACGACTACGGGCAGGAGAACTACACCCGGCTGCTGTGGTTCTTCGAGGGCTTCACCAGCTACTACGACGACATCCTGCTGCGCCGGGCCGGCTTGGTCGACGATGCCGCTTACCTGCAGCTGCTGAACAAGACCATCACCCAGGTGCAGCAAACGCCTGGCCGTCAGCTGCAAAGCGTGGCCCAGTCCAGCTTTGACGCCTGGGTCAAGTACTACCGGCAGGATGAAAACACGCCCAACGCCACCGTGAGCTACTACACCAAGGGCTCGCTGGTGGCTTTGTGCCTGGACCTGACACTGCGCAGCGAATTCAAGGCCGCAGGCCTGAGCCTGGACACCGTGATGCGCGGTCTGTGGAAACGCTGCCAAGCCGGCCCGATGCGCGAGCAGGACCTGCTCGACGAGCTGCAGGCCCTGACCGGCCGCAGCTGGGCCGGCGAGGTCCAACGCTGGGTGCACAGCACGCACGAGTTGCCGCTGCGCGAATTGCTCACGGGGCATGGCATCACGGTGGAGGCCGAAACATCGGGCATGGCCCAGCGCCTGGGCTTGCGGGTGCACGAATCCGCTGGCCAGGTGCAGATCCGGGGCGTGCTGCGCGGCAGCGCGGCCGAAGCCGCTGGCATGGCCGCAGGCGACGAATGGCTGGGCCTGGACGTGGGGGCCAAGGCCCAAGGCGGCAGCTGGCGGCTGAACACACTCGACGAGTTGAGCGCGCTGCTGGGACCCACGCGTCAGTTGGTGGCGCTGGTCTCGCGTGACAAGCGCTTGCTGCGCTTGCCCCTGACGGTGCCGGCGCAAGCCAGCCATTGGCTGCTGAAACTGGCCGCAGACCGCGCAGGCCTGGCCTGGCCCGGGGCCTGAAGCCTTGGCGCCAGGCGCTCACACACCGGATTTGAGCAGCACCACCAAAGCACCTGCACCGCCTTCGGCGGGCTTGGCCTGCACAAAGGCCATGACCTGGCTTTTTTGCACCAGCCAGCTGTGCACCTTGGACTTGAGCACCGGCGTTTTGCCGGGAGAGCCCAGGCCCTTGCCGTGCACCACGCGCAGGCAACGCAGCCCCTGACGGTGCGCCTGGCGGATGAATTCCGCGAGCGCCACACGCGCTTCGTCGCTGCGCAGACCATGCAGGTCGATCTCGCGCTGGATGGACCAATCGCCCTTGCGCAATTTGTGGATCACATCGCGGCCAATGCCAGGCCGGCGAAAACTGAGCGCATCGTCGGTGTCGAGCAAGGTGCTGGCATCAAACTCGTCGCTCAGGCAATCGCGCAGCACCGCCTCGTTGTCCTTTTGCCGCTGCAGCGCGATCGGCGCAGGACCGGGGCCGCTCAGGCGGACCTGGTCGTGCTCGGGCAAGCGTTGCACCTGGCCCACAGCCCGCACAAACAGGTTCTTTTCGGCCTCCCGTTGCCGGGCAGCCAAAGCCTGGGCGGCCGCCAGCGCTTGCGCCTGGGCGTGGGCCTCGGCCAGTTTCAGGCGCACTGGCTGGAGGTCTTGCAGCGCGCGGACTTTGACACCGGGGCTGCGGGGCCGGGCCTTCCTGGGGGCATCAGACGCCACGGTTGCGCATCCAGTCGGCGGTTTTGAAAAAGCTGGCGTTCAGACGCTCGCGCAGCACCGGGTCGACCTGCAATTCGGTCATGGCCTGGTCCATGCAGGCCAGCCACTGGTCGCGCTC
>JAIXXW010000163.1 GCA_027490555.1 Comamonadaceae bacterium
GTCGTACTCGCCCACGATGGTGGCCGGGTCGATGGCTTGCAGCGGGTTGAGCGAGACCACCACGGGCTGTTCAAAGGGAATGCGCTGCAAGCGGTTGAGCAGGTAGTGCAGGCACACGCGCGAAGATTCGCGCTCGTGGCTGGCCGCGCGTTCGTAGTTCCAGGCGGCCCAGGTCTTGGCCTTGGCCGGCAACACGCGGGCATCGGTGTGCAGCACGGCGCGGTTGTCCTGGTAACGGATCGCGCCCAGCAGGCTGCGCTCGTGGGCACTGGGTTCGCGCAGCAGTCGCAGGGCCTGGTCGGTGTGGGTGGCCAAAACCACCTGGTCAAAGCGCTCGGCGTGGCCGTCGGTGATGACCCGCACGCCCTGCGCATCGCGCTCGATCAGGCGCACCGGGGTGTTCAGCCGTTTGTCGTGCACGCCCGCCAGAATTTTCTCGACGTAGTTGCGGGCACCGCCCACCACGCTGAACCACTGCGGGCGATGGGTCACCTGGATCAGGCCATGGTTGTGGCAAAACCGGATCATGGTCGCCACCGGGAACTGCAGCATCTGGTCGGTCGGGCAACTCCAGATGCAGCCCAGCATGGGCAGGAAGTACCAGTCGCGAAACGGCTCGCTGAAGCGGTGTGCGCGCAGGAAATCGCTCAGGGGCTGCTGCAGTTCTTCCTCGCGCTGGTCCTTGGCGATGCGGGTGCACAAGGCGTTGAAGCGCATCACATCGGCCAGCATGCGCCAAAAGCGCGGGTTGATCAGGTTGCTGCGCTGCGCGAACACGCTGTCCAGGTCGGTGCCGCTCCACTCCAGGGTCTTGCCCTTGAGTGCGCCAGGCACCTGGACCGAAAACGACATGTCCGACGGCGCGGTCTCGACCTTCAGTTCGGCAAACAGCCGGATCAGGTTGGGGTAGGTGCGCTCGTTGAACACCAAAAAGCCGGTGTCCACGCCATGCGTGACCAGGCCCTGGGGCGTGGGCAGAGTCACATCCACCGTGTGGGTGTGGCCACCAAAGTAATCCCCCGCCTCGAACAAGGTGATGTCGGCCTGGTCTTTCAGGGTGTGGGCCACGGCCAGGCCAGAGATGCCCGAGCCCACAATCGCCAGCTTCATGCGCTGGCTCATGGTTTGGCCTTCAAGGCTTTGTCGATGGCCGAAACCAAGGTTTTGCTCTCCGGCCCGGTGATGCTGCTGTACTGGTCAATCACCTGGCCATCGCGGCCGATCAGGTATTTGTGGAAGTTCCAGCGCGGCCGCTGACCGGTTTGCGCGGCCAGCTGCTTGAAAAACGGCGCTGCGGCGTCGCCCGTGACCTGGGTTTTGGTGAACATCGGGAACTTCACGCCGAAAGTGCTTTCGCAAAAATCGGCGATCTCCTTGTTGCTGCCTTTTTCCTGGGCAAAGTCATTCGACGGGAAACCCAGCACCACCAGGCCCTGGTCCTTGTATTTGGTGTTCAGGGCCTCCAAGCCCTTGTACTGCGAGGTGAAACCGCAAAAACTGGCGGTGTTGACCACCAACACCACCTTGCCCGCGTACTGGCACAGCGATTGGGGCTTTTCGTCCTGCAGCCGCGCAAACGTGTGGTTGAGCAGCGGCGGGCAGGCCGCTGCGCTGCCGGCGCTGGGTGTGCTGGCTTGCGCGGTGTCCAGACCCAAGCCCAGCAATGCCGCCAGCAAGGCCATCACCAGGGTGGCGCCCCATTGTTTTACCCGTGTGTGGTTCATTTACACTAGAAATATCATTTTGTGACTGATCAGTTTAAACTCGTTTGAACAGATTGTCACGCAGCCATTTCGCGCAGGGAGAAATACATGGTCAAACCCTCCGGTTTTAAAGGGAACAAGCAGGCTTTGCCACAGAAAGACTGTGTGGTGTGTGGCCGCGCCATGAGCTGGCGCAAAAGCTGGGCCAAGAACTGGGACCAGGTTCTGTACTGCAGCGACCGCTGCCGGGCCGCCAAATCCAGTGTGCGGTCAGCCGGTCAGGGTCAGGCATGACACGCCACCTGATTTTGGTGCTGGGCGACCAGCTGGGATGGGACAACCCGGCCCTGGTCGACTTTGACCCAGCCCAGGACCGGCTCCTGATGATCGAGGCCGACAGCGAGGCGGACGAGGTCTGGAACCACCAGGCCCGCATCGCCCTGTTTTTGTCGGGCATGCGCCACTTTGCCAACGAAGCGCACCGCCGCCGCTGGCCGTGCACCTACATGCAGTTGGACGACCCGGCCCTGCCCGCTGACTTTGCCGGGCGCCTGGTGCAGGCCCTGCAAAACCACCGCCCCCGCGCGCTGGTGGTGATGGAGGCGGGTGCCTGGCGGATGGAAAGGCTGATCGAAGAGGCCGCAGACCAGGCCCAGGTGCTGCTGCGCTGGGTGGGCGACACGCACTTTTTGTGCAGCCGCGCCGAGTTTGCCCAGTGGGCGGGGCACAAGAAAGAGCTGCGCATGGAGTTCTTTTACCGCGAGATGCGCAAGCGCCACGGCGTGCTGATGCAAGGCAAGGAGCCCATTGGCGGCCAATGGAATTTTGATGCCGAGAACCGCAAGGGCTTTGGCGCCAAAGGCCCGGGCACCGTGCCGCCGCCGGCCCGCTTTGCGCCGGACCGCGTCACGCAAGACGTGATCGCCCTGGTGCGCAAGCGCTTTGCCAGCCACCCGGGCACGCTGGAGCACTTCGCCTGGCCCGTGACCCGCGAAGACGCCCTGGTGGCGTTGCAGCACTTCATCGACCAGCGGCTGGAGAACTTTGGTGCCTGGCAAGACGCCATGTGGACCACACTGCCCTTTGGCTGGCACGCGCTGGTGGCCAGCAGCCTGAACCTGCATTTGCTCAACCCGCGCGAGGTGATCGCCGCGGCCGAACAGGCCTA
>JAIXXW010000259.1 GCA_027490555.1 Comamonadaceae bacterium
CGTTCCATCAGCTTGCGCGCGGCCTTGAGCACCGAAGGCGCGTGCTCGATCACATCCCCCCAGGGAATCACTTTGAGGGCCATCAACCAGGGTATTGCCATCGTCATGTCCTTTGTGTGCGCTTTGCAAGCGCGCTGTGCCATCTAACTGCCCATACTACCCGGGTGGGCTTATCGATGCGGCTGAACGCGGGCCTTGACGGATGAAGGACAAGGACTTTGAACTTCGATCAATGACGCTCAAGGAACCAGGATTTTCTATTCATCCTTGAAATCTGAACGTCACACGTTAAATTGACAAGGATGATGGATTTTCAGAAGTAATTTTTCAAGCGCCGTCTGATACGCGACAGCGCCACATCGGTCACGCCAAGATAACTGGCTAAACGGTGCTGGGGAACTTGCTCTGGCCAACCCGGCGCTTCTTGCAAGACCTTCAGATAACGCTCTGTGGCACTGAACATCAGCCACTGATGTTCTCGTTGAATCAGTCTCTGCCCGATGGACTCCTCAAACACGGTGGTCTTTGGCTTGCCCAATGGGCGGCAAGTGAGGGGAGTTACTGACGCAGTGGTCATTGGTGCCGGTCTGAACTCAGTGGCGCTGAGCGTTCAAGTGAGCCCCGTCCAAATACTGTGACAGCAAGTCAACGTCCGCATCGCGCACGCCCAGGCTTTTAAACACCGCTGTCCACTGCGCCACCTGACTGGCGATTTCAGCCACAGTTTCACGGGCTTGCGCATCCGTCAGGCCAAACGCACGCGCCTCGGACAAGGCGTTGACCATGGTGGCCTCATGACCCAATGCCCCCACCCGCATTTGCTGATAACCCAGACCTTGTGCGGTAGGCAGCACATCAAAAGCGGGCGACAAGGCATAAAACCCGTCCGCACCACGCACCAGCGCGTGGTTCTTTTCATGGTCGTCGGTGTTGTCGATCAGGATGTTGAAGACCATGCGCCTGAACAACTCTTGCTGCTGTGCGCGCACTTGCTCGGGGCGCGCCAGTCGGCGAATAAGCTGAGCCAATTCGGGATAACCCATGGCCTCACCTGCAGCCCGCAAGGCCACATGGGCAGACACCACATGCAAGCGCCTAGCGCCCTCACGGTCAAAACGTTTGACCGCTACTGCGTGGCCTTTCGGCAAAGGCAAGGCAAGCGTATCGGCTGTCTGGATGCCACAACGGCGGGCCAGCTGCATGCAGGCATGTTCGATCAAAGGCGAATCAAGTTCACCGTCCTCGGAAAATTTGACCACCCATGACGCGCCATCTATTTGCATCAAGGACTTGGGCCGAGCGCCGCCCATGCTGACGCCCGGCTGCAACAAGCGGCGCTGATGTTCAGTGACCGCCTCACCCGCCATGATGCGCTGCACCGCTTGATGCATGGCGGCCAAGCCCTCAAAGGTGGGCATGGCCGCTGTGGGTGCGGGCACATATTTTTCAGCGTGCAATGAAACGCCCAATGCGCCAAAGCGCTCATCGCCTGCAAAGTACAAATACTCCAGCAAAGACAAACGCGCAGGTCGCTCGATCAAGCGGATAACGCGCTCGCCCCACTGGTCAGGCCGGGCATCGTCCACGGCACCGACTGCCGTATCGCGCATGTCAGGCATGTACAAGCCCGGCTGCAAGGGCAAGTCTTCGCTCAAGGCAAAGCCCAGCGGCGATGCGATCCATTCAGGGTCATAACTCAATGCCACCTTGCGGCGCTGGTCTTGCAAGCTCAAGGTGCCAATGCGTTGTGGCGACTTGGCATCGGCGAGCCACCACAAGCTCATGCTGTCTTGGGGTTCATAGCTCATGCGGGCTCCTCGGCTTTGCGCGACAGACGGCGGCCACGCTGACGCACGGCTTCGATGTCCTGCTCCAGCGCATTCAAATCCAAGGCGGGCGCAGCCACCTCGGGCAAGGCCGCATGCCGCCCCATGAGCCACAAGGCCGTGGCGTACACCCCCATGCCTACAGAGGGGTCGCCCTTTTCCATGCGAATGAGTGTGGGCACCGACACCGCCATGCGGCTGGCCCAATCGCGCAGACTTTCCTTGCGACGCTGTCGGGCCAGCGCCAAATTTTCACCCAAGTCCTTCAGCGCTTTGGCAGCGGATGCGGGCAGTTGGTCGTTGGCGCCGGAAGGTTTTGGCATAACACAAACTTTAACATAAGCTTAATTTTGTGTCTTTTTGCGTTCTCATGATGTTCCGCTGATCGCCTGATCCAGCAACTCCACCCAATGCCGCACCGGCAGGTCGCTGCCGCTTTGCAGATGGGTGATGCAGCCGATGTTGGCGCTGATCACGCCCTGGGGTTGCAGCGCGTTCAGGTGGCCCAGCTTGCGGTCGCGCAGTTGCTTGGACAAGTCGGGGTTGAGCACGCTGTAGGTGCCTGCCGAGCCGCAGCACAGGTGGGACTCGTTGGCCGTGACCTTGATCTGAAAGCCCAGATCGCCCAGGTGCTTTTCGACGCCACCCTTGAGCTGCTGGCCGTGTTGCAGCGTGCAAGGCGGGTGGTAGGCCTGCAGGCCGGCCGCTTGCAGGGCCTGGGGCTGGATCTTGTCGCGCAGCAAAGGCACCAGCTCGGGCAGCAGCTCGCTCAGGTCTTTGGTCAACGCACCCATCCGCGCCGCCTTGTCGGCATAGGCCGGGTCGTGTTTCAGCACGTGGCCGTAGTCCTTGACCATCACGCCGCAGCCCGAGGCGTTCATCACAATCGCCTCGACCTCGCCCGATTCGACCAGTGGCCACCAGGCGTCGATGTTGGCGCGCATGTGGTCTTGGCCACCCTCGTGGTCGTTCAGGTGGTACTTGAGCGCGCCGCAGCAACCGGCCTTGGGCGCGGTCACCGCCTGAATGCCAGCGGCGTCCAGCACGCGGGCGGTGGCGGTGTTGATGTTGGGGCTCATGCTCGGCTGCACGCAACCGGCCAGCATCAGCACCTTGCGCGCATGCTGGGCCGTGGGCCAGGCACCGGGGTTTTGCGGCGCAGGCACCTTGGCCTTCAGGCTTTCGGGCAGCAGGCCGCGCACCCTCTGACCCATTTTCATGGCCGGGGCAAACAGGGGCGAAGGCAGGCCTTCCTTGAGTGCCCAGCGCACCAGCTTTTCACTGGCCGGGCGCTCCACCTTGGCGTCCACCAGCTTGCGGCCGATGTCCACCAGGTGCCCGTATTGCACGCCACTGGGGCAGGTGCTTTCGCAGTTGCGGCAGGTCAGGCAGCGGTCCAGGTGCATCTGGGTTTTGCGGGTGGGCGTTTCGCCCTCCAACACCTGTTTCATCAGGTAGATGCGGCCACGCGGGCCGTCCAGTTCATCGCCCAGCAGCTGGTAGGTCGGGCAGGTGGCGGTGCAAAAGCCGCAGTGCACGCACTTGCGCAAAATGGCTTCGGCCTCCAGGCCTTCGGGGGTGTTCTGGTATTCGGGGGCGAGGTGGGTTTGCATGAGGCTTCGTCCCGCGATCAAAGAGGATGGAGGCGACCGGTGGCGAAAACGCCCTTCGGATCGAACTGCTGTTGCAGCTGCAGCTGGATGCGCTCTTGCACAGCACCGAGCGGCGTGTTCACGCCCGCGATTTTGTCCACTTCGGCATGGGCCGCACTGGCCCGGAACAAGGTGGCGTGGCCGCCGACCGACTGGGCCAGCTCGCGCAAAGCCACCGCCGCCGAGGCGGGTGCCCACAACCAGCGCTGCGCGCCTTGCCATTCGATGTACTGGGCATAGGGCAAATCCAGCACCGGCGCGGTTTGCGGCAAGGACAGGCGCCACAGGCAGGCGTCGGGGCTGGGCGCGTCAAAAAATGGCAGGGTCTGCTCGGCGCTGGCACGCCAGTCCTGCGCGGCTTCGGCGTTGTCCATGGCCTGCATGTGGGCGCCAAGGGCCGTGACATCGGCGCTCATCCTGACCATGGCCGACTGCACCGCGGCCACTGCGCCACGCAGGCGAACAAACAAATAATCGGCCACCGGCTGGGCCGTGGGGTCGCGAACCCAGGCGCTGGCGTTCAAGGGCAGGGGCTGGCCGCCCCAGCGGTGCAGCAAATCCAGCGCCGGGCCCTGGGCCAAGCCCGCGATCATCAGCGTGGCTTCGGCCGGGGCCACCGGCAAGACCTTGAGGCTGACCTCGGTGATCAGGCCCAGCGTGCCCCAGCTGCCGGCCATCAGGCGGCTCACGTCGTAGCCGGCCACGTTTTTCATGACCTGGCCGCCAAAGGTCAGATGCTCGCCCAAACCATTGATGAAGCGCGCACCCAAGACATAGTCGCGCACCGCGCCCGCAGTGGCGCGGGCCGGGCCGCTCAGACCAGCGGCCACCATGCCACCCACGGTGGCACCGGGCCCGAAGTGCGGCGGCTCGAAGGCCAGACACTGGCCTTTTTCGGCCAAAACGGCCTCCAGCTCGGCCAGCGGCGTGCCGCAGCGCGCCGTGACCACCAGCTCGCTGGGCTCGTAACTGACGATGCCCCGGTAAGCCCGCGTGTCCAGCACCTCACCCGTGAGGCTTTGGCCCCAAAAATCTTTGCTGCCGCC
>JAIXXW010000146.1 GCA_027490555.1 Comamonadaceae bacterium
CACCGGGTGCTCGACAGCTTTGGCCCGCCGCACACCGACCGGGCCACCACCGGCCCCACGCACATCTTCAACCTGGGCCACGGCATCAGCCAGTACACCCCGCCCGAGCATGTGAGCGCGCTGGTCGAGGCGGTGCACAGCCATTCGCGCCACATGCGCCGGGCTTGAACACCCCGCTTGGAACCATCCCAACGACCCCATGGCACGGGATGGACCTTGAAAACTCAGATTTCCCCTCTTGACTTATGCACAAAAATTGGGCGTGGTGCTTTTCCGGCTTGACCCCCTTGTCCTCCTGCTCGCCCACCCCCGTGGATCTGCAAGTCATTGATTTGATTTGACTTTTTTAAATGCCCGCAGAATCAGCAAACTGAGGAAAGCCTTGATTTATATGGGGTTTGGGGCTTTGCCGAAGGGTTTTCAACAAAGTTATCCACAGTTTTTTTGGATCAAAATCAAAGCTCTGTGAAATCAAGCACTTAGGCCCGATTTCGCGATTTCACCTAATCATCAGAACTCACAAATTTATTCAAAATCTGGAGCATTTGCCATTGTCGATTTGCTTGGACATCGCCGTTCAGACACCTGCACACAGCCAGGTGGGTGGCTTGCTGAGCTACCGCAGCGCGCAAGCCCTGCCAGCGGGTCAACTGGTGCGCGTTCCACTGGGCCAGCGCGAGGTGCTGGGGGTGGTCTGGGCGGTGCGCGATGCGATGCCGCACGACATCCCCGCATCGGCCATGCGGGAGGTGCTGGGCGCGCTTGACAACCTGAGCCCACTGGACGAGGCCTGGCGGCAACTGGTGCAGTTCTCGGCCCAGTACTACCAAAGGTCCTTGGGCGAGGTGGCCCTGTCGGCCCTGCCACCGCAACTGCGCGACTTGTCGTCGCTGCAGCTGGCGCGTCGCCTGAAAAAGCAAAACAGCCAGCGCAGCGTGCAGACCTCGCCCGGGCCGGTCCTGACACCCGAACAGACCGCTGTGCTGGCGCAAATGGCCCAGGGCACAGGCCCGTTCTTGCTGTTTGGCAGCACCGGCAGTGGCAAGACCGAGGTGTATTTGCAGGCGGTCGAACGCATGCTGGCCGACGATCCCCAGGCCCAGGCCCTGATCATGGTGCCTGAGATCAACCTCACACCCCAGCTCGAACAACGGGTGCAGGCCCGCTTTGGCAGCGACGCCGTGGTCTCGATGCACAGCGGCATGACGGCCGCCCAACGCCTGAAAAGCTGGCTGGCCGCGCACGCGGGCCATGCGCGCATCGTGCTGGGCACGCGCATGGCGGTGTTTGCGTCCATGCCGCATCTCCAACTCATCGTGGTCGACGAAGAGCACGACCCCAGCTACAAGCAGCAAGAAGGCGCACGCTACTCGGCCCGAGACCTGGCCGTGTACCGGGGCCGTCTGCACGGCGCCACCGTGTTGCTGGCATCGGCCACGCCATCGCTGGAGAGCTGGCACCACAGCCGTCCGCCCGATGCCGATGGCCCAGGCGGGCGTTACCAGCGCCTGCTGATGCCCTCGCGCATGGGCACTGGCCAGCTGCCCAAAGTCCGCCGGGTCGACATGAACAAACAGCCGCGCCGCACCGTGCTGTCGGCCCCGCTGGTGGCCGCGATCCAGGCGCGGGTCGAACGGGGCGAGCAATGCATGCTGCTGCTCAACCGACGCGGCTACGCCCCGGTGCTGCATTGCGCCGACTGCGGCTGGAAGAGCGCATGCCCGCATTGCAGCGCGTTCCGGGTGTTTCACAAAATCGACCGCAGCTTGCGCTGCCACCACTGTGGCCTGAGCGAGCGCGTGCCGCGTGCTTGCCCCGACTGCGGCAACGCCGACATCGCCCCCGTGGGACGGGGCACCGAACAACTCGAGGAGCACCTGGGCGGTTTGCTCGGGCATGTGCTGCGCCCCGACGGCAGGCCGGTGCGCATCGCCCGGATCGACGCCGACACCACCCGGGCCAAAGGCGCACTGGAGAGCCAGCTGGCCCAGGTGCATGCGGGCGAAGTGGACATCCTGGTGGGCACGCAGATGATCGCCAAGGGGCACGACTTTCGGCGCATCACCCTGGTGGCCGCCGTCAACCCGGACACGGCGCTGTTTTCAAGCGACTTTCGGGCCCCCGAGCGATTGTTTGCCTTGCTGATGCAGGCGGCAGGCCGGGCCGGACGCGATGCCAGCCACAGCGCGAGCAGCGAGATGTGGGTGCAGACCTTTCACCCCACGCACCCGCTGTTCGAGGCACTCAAACAACACGACTACCCGGCCTTTGCAGCCAATGAACTGGCCGAACGCACCGCCGCCGACCTGCCCCCCATCAGCCACCAGGCCTTGCTGCGGGCCGATGCACGCACGCAAGAAGCGGCCCAGGCCCTGCTGAACGCAGCCCGTGCGGCGCTGGAGGCCCAACTCGCGGCCGACACGGCCAGCGCCGATTGGGCGCTGCAGGTGAGGATCTACCCCGCCGTGCCGATGAGCCTGCAGCGCGTGGCCGATGTGGAACGCGCCCAGATGCTGCTGGAAAGCCCCAGCCGCATGGCGCTGCAAAAGGTGTTGTGGCACCTGCACGGCGTGCTGCACCAGGTGCGTCACCAGCCCGAACACAAAGGCGTGATCCGCTGGCTGGTGGATGTGGACCCGCAGGCGATTTGACGGCTCAGCTTGCTTGGCGCCGCCAGAGCGCCCAGGCCACCAGCGCACAGCACAGGGCCCACAGCGGTGCCAGACCCCAGGCACTGGCCCAGCGGGCAAAGGGCGTCAGGCCCTGGCGCCCCTCGAAAGAGCCCGTCAGGCTGCCCCGGGTGAAGCGCGGCAGTTGCGCGCTCACGCGGCCCCGGTGGTCAATGATGGCCGTGGCCCCGGTGTTGGTGGCACGCAGCATCGGGCGCTCCAGCTCCAGGGCCCGCAGGCGCGAGATGTTCAGGTGCTGGTCCACCGCCAGGGTGTCTCCAAACCAGGCGATGTTGCTCACGTTGACCAGGGCCGTGGGGGCCTGGGCCGGGTCTTGGAACCACAGGGCCAGTTCTTCGCCAAACAGGTCCTCGTAGCACACATTGGGGGCCAGGCGCTGGCCTTGCCAGGCCAAGGCGGGCTGCGCCCAGCCGCCGGATTTGAAATCGCCCAAAGGGATGTTCATCATGCGGATGAACCAGACAAAGCCCGGTGGCACGAACTCGCCAAAGGGCACCAGGTGCGATTTGTCATACCGGTAAGGCTTGTCGCCCCGTGGGCCCAGTGCCACCACCGAATTGGTGTAGCCCTCGTCCAGGCTGCCCAGGGGCCGCCCCACCAGGGCCACAGGGCGACCCGGCTCGGCAAAATGGGCCTCCAAGCCAGACCAGTAGCCGTCTGGCAAATGCTGTGGCAACAGGGGGATGGCCGTCTCGGGAGCCACCACCAAGCCTGGCGGGCTGGCGCGCAGCTGCGCGTCGTACCAGAGCAGGGCATCGCGCACGCCACTGGCGGCCTGAAACTTGTCGGTCTGCGAAATGTTCGCCTGCAGCAACTGCACCTGGCCAACCCCGGCCGAGGTGGTGAACACCGGCCCCCAGGCCTGCAAGCCCCAGGAGGCCACCAGCACACCGAGCAGCGGCTTGAGCGCACCCAGCCGCCAACCAGTCAGTGCCAGGCGCATGGCCAGCCAGGCGGCCAGGGCCCCCATGCCGTACACGCCCACCCAGGGGGCCCAAACCGCCAAGGCGCTGTCCACATGCGCATAACCCCCGGCCCCCCAGGGAAAACCGGTCAGCCAGCGGCCCCGCATGAGTTCTGCCAAGGTCCACAAGGCGGCAAACAGGGCGCTGGACAGGCCGGGCCGCTGCGCCACCAGGCCCCGGGCCAGCGCCACCCAAACGGCGGCGGCAGCGGCGTAGTACAGCGCCAGCGCCGATGCCAGCGCCAGCACGGCCACGATGGCCAAAACCGAAGGCAGACCGCCCACATGGTGCATGGACACATACAGCCACCAAAAACTGCCGGCCAG
>JAIXXW010000364.1 GCA_027490555.1 Comamonadaceae bacterium
CCTTGGCCTTGCCGCTGAACCACAGCAAGAGCAAACAGGCGATGATGCTGACCAGCGTGATGCCGGCCACATACAAGTGCCAGAAATGGCTGATGAAGTCACTCATGGGGAATCCTTGGGGTTTTTTGAAGTTCTGGAGGCCGGATCAGTCGTCCTGACGCAAGGGCAGTCGGGCCGCCTCGTCAAAATCGGCCTGGTTGCGGCGCGACCAAGCCCAGACCACGATGCCGACAAAGCAGCCAAAGGCCAGCAAAGTCACAACTGAGCGCATGGTGTTGATGTCCATGACCCCCTCCTCACTGGCGCTGGGTGCCCAAGACCTGCAGGTAGGCAATGAGGGCATCCAGCTCGGTCTTGCCTTTGACGTCCTCGGGGGCCTTGGCAATGTCCTCATCGGTGTAAGGCGCGCCCAAGGTGCGCAGACCCGCCATGTGCGACTGGATGGAGCGCGCATGGGCCGCCGTCTTCTCCAACCAGGGATAGGCAGGCATATTGGACTCGGGCACCAAGTCACGCGGGTTGATCAGGTGGATGCGGTGCCATTCGTCGCTGTAGCGGCCGCCCACACGGGCCAGATCCGGTCCGGTGCGCTTGGAACCCCATTGGAAAGGCCGGTCGTAGACGAATTCACCCGCCAGCGAGTAGGGACCGTAGCGAAGGGTTTCTGCACGGAATGGCCGAATCATCTGCGAGTGGCAGTTGTAGCAGCCTTCGCGCACATAGACATCGCGCCCCACCACTTGCAGCGCGGTGTAGGGTTTGAGGCCTGGCACCGGCTCGGTGGTGGATTTCTGGAAGAACAAAGGCAGGATTTCAACCATGCCTCCCACCAACAAGACCAACAGGATCAAGACGATCATCAGGAAGTTGTTGGTCTCGACTTTTTCATGCGACAAGCCGCCAGATTTTTGGTTTTGCGCCATGTTCATTTCTCCTCAGGCGTGGGCTGCTGACAGCGCTGGAATGCGGACTTCCACCGAACGCCCTTGGGTCATGGTTTTGAAGGTGTTCCACAGCATGATGACCATGCCGCCGAAATACAACAAACCGCCCAGCAAGCGCAGGACATAAAACGGGTAAGTGGCCTTGACGGATTCGACAAAGGTGTAAGTCAAGGTGCCGTCGGCATTGATGGCGCGCCACATCAGACCCTGCATCACGCCGGCAATCCACATGGCCGCGATGTAGACCACGATGCCGATGGTGGCGGTCCAGAAATGGATTTCGATGGCTTTGACGCTGTACATCTGCTTTTGGCCAAACAGGCGGGGAATCAGGTAGTACATCGAACCCATGGTGACCAGGCCCACCCAACCCAAGGCACCCGAGTGCACATGGCCCACGGTCCAGTCGGTGTAATGGCTCAGGGCGTTGACGGTCTTGATGGACATCATCGGACCTTCAAAGGTCGACATGCCATAGAAGGACAAGGACACGATCAAAAAGCGCAGGATGGGATCGTCACGCAATTTGTGCCAGGCGCCCGACAGGGTCATGATGCCGTTGATCATGCCGCCCCAGCTGGGGGCCAACAAGATGAGCGAGAAAACCATGCCCACAGACTGCGTCCAGTCGGGCAAGGCGGTGTAATGCAGGTGGTGGGGGCCGGCCCACATGTAGGTGAAAATCAGGGCCCAAAAATGCACGATCGACAGACGGTACGAGTACACGGGGCGCTCGGCCTGCTTGGGGATGAAGTAGTACATCATGCCCAGAAAGCCGGCCGTCAAAAAGAAGCCCACGGCGTTGTGTCCGTACCACCACTGCACCATGGCGTCCTGGACCCCTGCATAGGCGGAATAAGACTTCATCACGCCCACCGGCAGGGCTGCGCTGTTGACGATGTGCAACAAGGCCACCGCGATGATGAAGGCGCCAAAGAACCAGTTGGCCACATAAATATGCCGAACCTTGCGGGTGCCGATGGTGCCGAAGAAAACCACCGCGAACGCCACCCAAACCAGCGTGATCAGGATGTCAATCGGCCACTCGAGCTCGGCGTATTCCTTGCCGCTGGTGTAGCCCAATGGCAATGACACGGCGGCCAGCACGATCACCAACTGCCAACCCCAGAAAGTGAATGCGGCCAGCTTGTCGCTGATCAGTCGGACATGGCAGGTGCGCTGAACCACATAGTAGGCCGCTGCAAACAGGCCACAGCCACCGAACGCAAAAATCACGGCATTGGTGTGCAAGGGCCGCAAGCGGCCATAGCTGAGCCAGGACACGCCGAGATTGAGTTCTGGCCAGGTCAACTGGGCCGCGATGATCACGCCCACCAGCATGCCCACCACACCCCAGATCACCGTCATGATGGCGAATTGTCTGACAACCTTGTCGTTGTAGGACGTCGCCTGCATATTGGCAAATTCCATGTTTTCCTCTTCTTTTGAAAGTCACTGGCGAAGTTTGCACGGGTGTATACCGAAGCAAATTGATCGACATCAATCCCCACGCAAAATGCGCTCGCCTTCGGCTTCGATGTCCTCAAATTGACCCCGATGGATCGCCCACCACAAGCCAGCCAGGATGAAAAACACCAAAGCCACGGACAAGGGGATCAGCAAATAAAGAATGTCCATGGGGGGTGTCTCAAGGGGTGATCGGCTCAGCGAGCTGTGAAGGCCGCATCAGCGGCAAGGGCCGGGACAGGCGCAAGGCATTGAGCACGACCAGCAAGGAACTGAGTGCCATGCCCAGGCCAGCCGCCCAGGCGGGCAAGAACCCCAACAGCGCCAAGGGGACGCAAGCGGCGTTGTAGACCAGCGACCAGAGCAGGTTTTGCTTGACGATGCGCATCGTTTGGCGGCTGTGCCGCCAGGTGCTGACCAGCACATCCAGCTGCCCGCCCATCAAAACAAAATCAGATTTGGATTGCGCCAGCGGCACGGCCTGGCCCAAGGCAAAAGACACATCGGCACCGGCCAGCACCGGTCCGTCGTTCAGGCCATCGCCCACCATGGCCACGCGGTGCCCCTGCGCTTGCAAGGCTTGCAGCACGTGCAGCTTGTCTATGGGGGAGCAAGCACCTTGCGCATCCGCCACACCCACAGCACGGGCGAGCTTGGCCACCGCCCTGGGGTTGTCACCGGACAGCAGCTTCACAGTCAAACCCTCTTGGGCCAAAGCACGCACCACATCGGCTGCCTCGGGACGCACCTCTTCGACCAACTCAAAGCTGGCCAGCCAACCCGAGTCATCGGCCAGGCTCACCCGCAGACTGTCCCCGGCCCTGGGCGGCGCATCACAAAAGCGGTCCGAGCCCCAGCGCAAGCCCAGGTCCGCGTGCCCTGCTCGCACCAGAACGCCTTGCACCCCCTGCCCTGCCAGCTCGCGCCAAGCCTGGATGTCCAGCGCTTCGAGTGCGGCCAGTCGGCCCGCGGTTTCAGCCTGACGCCTGGCCTCGGACCAAACCGCCCGGGACACCGGGTGCAAGGAGTGTCGGGCCAGGCTGCCTGCCCAGTCCAGGGCCTGGGCTGGGCTCACGCCCGGGCGCGTGTGGATGTGCGCCACGGTCATGGCGTCGCGTGTCAAGGTGCCCGTCTTGTCAAAAATCACGGTGTCGATGTGGGCCAGATGCTGCAAGGCGCTCAGACGGCGCACCAGCACGCCACTGCGCGCCAGGGTGCCCGCCGTGGCCAGCATGGCTGCCGGCGTGGCCAGTGACAAAGCGCAAGGACAGGTCACGATCAGAACCGACACGGCCAACATCAC